>JAOPWT010000513.1 GCA_025965555.1 Mycobacterium sp. | reverse complement strand
AAGAACACGCCGATCGGTTCCCATTAGGTCAGCGGGTGTTCAGTACGCGCCATGACCCGTGAGGACCACCCGGGCGGTGCGGACGATGATCGCCAGATCCATTGCCATCGACCAGTTCTCGACGTATGACACGTCCAGCCGGATGGAGTCCTCCGCAGACAGGTTGGACCGCCCACTGACCTGCCACAGACCCGTCATACCTGGTCGGACGAACAGTCTGGTACCCATCAGGTCGTCGTAGGCTTCGACCTCCCCTAGCACCTGGGGCCGTGGCCCAACCACGCTCATCTCGCCCTTAACGACGTTGAAGAACTGCGGCAGTTCGTCGATGCTGAACTTTCGGAGCCAGCGGCCGACGGGCGTCACCCTGGGGTCCTTCTTCAGCTTGAAGAACAACGCGTTGCCACCGCGTTCACCGATCAGGCCGGCGAGTCGGGCGTCCGAACCGACGTACATGCTGCGGAACTTGATGATCTTGAACACTCTGCCGTCCATGCCGATTCGCTCGGCGTGATAGAAGAGCGGGCCGCGACTGGACACCCTCACCGCGATCGCGGCCGCCAGCATTACCGGTGCCGCGCCGATTAGGGCCACCAACGCGAAGAACAGGTCGAACGCGCGCTTGGCCCACGAATTGGCGCGCGCGTACTGCGGTTTCTCGATGTAGAGGATCGCCATGCCCGCAACGGGGTGACAGCTGATCCGATTGTCGGCGGCATCGATCAGGCCTGCGGTGACGATGAGGTCGACGCCGAGCTCCTCGAGATCCCACACCAGCCGCTTGGTCTCCTTCGGGCCGAGATCGTCGGTCGCCGAGATCGCCACGGTGTCGGCATTGGTGACCTTGACGGCGTCGATGATCGCGGTGTCGATGCCGACGATCGGTATCTCGGTGCCCGCGATCGCGACGGTGCCCCGTTCGGGGGTCGGACCCTCCGGTGTGCACAGCCCGACGATCCGGTAGCCCAGCTCACGCTCGCCTGCGAAGTTCGCGGCGATCTCCACCGCCGCCTGCCTGGTCCCGACGACCAACAACGCCGAACGGAACCTCCCGTTGGCGCGCGTGCGACGCGCCACCCCACGCCACGCGTGTCTGCTGAGCAGGAGCCCGAGCAACCCCAGCGGGAAGGCGATCGCCAGATAATCACGGGCGAAGTCCATGTTCAGCAACAGGGCAAGCATCGAGATGACCCCGAACATCGCGAAAGTCGCCGAGAACACGCGGCGATACTCCTCGACACCGCGGCCGAGAATCCGCGGCGCTTTACTGTTGACCATCGTCAGCAAACCCAGCCAAAGTAGCGCGAGCGCACCGGACACGGCGGTGTAGTCGATCCCAGGTCGGGTCGTCCACGTGAGGTCGGTGGTATCACCGATCTTGCCGAAGATGATCAGCTGCGCCAGATAGATCGCGCCACTGACGACGGCGATGTCGCTCAACAAGACGTTGCGGGCATGGGCGGCCTGCCCATGTTCGCGTTCGGAACGGAACGATCTGCGGGTACGCGGCAGCAAGATTCGGCCCGACACCGTGGTCCGGACAAGCGTCGACCCCGCCACCTCGAGCCCGGGTACTGGCTCGCCGGGGGTCATGGTCGCCAACGCCAGCCTCACGATTCCAGAGTCACTGGGCTGGATCGGAAGGGGGCTTGGGGTGACGCCAGCGCGGAACTCGTCGCGTGATTACAGCACGACCCCTACAAGGCTCGCAGCAAATGCCGGCAAACAGCCGAAGGCTGTCCGACTAGCCCGGGGCCGGGCTGCCGCCACCAATGCCGCCGCCCGGATTCACCGGAGAGCGGGTCGAAGTCTCCGTCACCGTCTGCGTCACGGTGCTGGTGCTGGTGCTCGTCGACACCGTCGTGCTCGTGCTCGGAGGGGTGGTGGTCGTGGTGGTCGTCGGGCTTTCCGTCGTCGTAGTGGTCGTCGGCGTCTCGGTGGTCGGGCTCGACTCCTCGGTCTGCGTCACCGTCTCGGTGCCGCCCGTCGGCGCGGGTGCAACGAAGCCGCCGGACGACGATGGCGTCGTGGTCGCGCTCGACGTGGTCGACGGGGAACTTGACCCGTCGCCGCCGGTCAGCGACACGATGGCATAGACGATCAACGCGATGACGATGACGCCCAACGCGCCGAGGCCGACGAGACCCGGTGCGGTGCGGTACCAGGGAGTGGGCGGCTCGGGAGGCGGCGGTGGCTGACCGTAGTCCGGCTGTTGACCGTACGGGTCGTGGGCACCGTAGTTCGCGTACTGCGTCGGGTCGCTGTACGCCTGCGGCTCGCTGCGGGGATAATTGCCGTACTGCGTCGGTTCGCTGTCGGAGTAGGACGGGTCGTCTGGACCTTCGTTACGCGCCACGAAATTGGATGTTACCCAGTGCGACATCAGGTCAACCGTGTCATTACCCGGCGCGTAATCGACCCGCGGCGCCACGCCGACCAGAATCCCGGCCATGACCGATGCGATTCCAACCTATGCCGTGGCCTATCTGCGCGACGTGGAATTCGGCGACGACATCACCAGGTACATGCGAGAGATTGACGACACGTTCCGGCCCTTCGGCGGTGAATTCCTGGTTCACGGAGGCGATCTGGACGTCCGCGAAGGCCAGTGGGACGGGGCGGTGGTGATCATCCGCTTCCCCGACCGCGACTCCGCCGCCGGGTGGTACCAGTCGGCCGAGTATCAACGCATCCTTTCTCTGCGCGTCAACCACTCGACGTCGATGGCGGCCTTGGTCGACGGGGTGAAACCGGGGCACACCGGCAGCGCACGGGTGGACGAAATCCTCGCCAGCTAGGTCCGCGACCACCTGGACACCCCGGAACGCGCACCTCTTTCAAAGTTTTTTCGCGCGGGCGGCCGTCGTCCTCGGCTCGCTACCTCCGGCCATTTGACTGCGTCAGTGTCAATTTTCCGATAAATGCTGCCCACAGCAGTAATAATTCCGGTCGTGATCGCGACATTTGAGCCCTCCGCGGACGGATCCAGCAATCGCAAACACGTCCGAACCGGTTCGCCACCGCACCCCCGCGTCCTGGGATTTCGCAGGCCAGAGGCCTGCCAAGAGGTGCCCAATCCTGAAAACCCGAGTTGCCATCTGCCGTATTTCGGAAAAGATGCAATGGCACCCCGGCAGGAGGCGTACAGGTAATGGACACCGTCGGGACAGGACTTCGACAAATGACCAAGGGGAACTACATGAGCAAGTTGCGCAAGGCGGTGACCGTTGGCGTCGTCGCGGCGCTGGCCACGTTCGGGGTCGCCGCGTGTGGGGGTGACACCGGAGGAAGCAGCAGTGGTGGTGGCACCGGCGGCGGTGACATCAACGTCTCGATGACGTCGTTCCCCGATTACGTCGACCCACAGCTCTCCTACACCCTCGACGGCTGGGAAGTGCTCTACAACACCTACACGCCGCTGCTGACCTACAGGCACGCCAAGGGCGAGGACGGCACCCAGGTCGTCCCCGGCCTGGCCGAGGCCATGCCCGACGTGTCCGCCGACGGCAAGACCTACAAGCTCAAGTTGCGATCCAACATGAAGTACTCCGACGGCACGCCGATCAAGGCGTCGGACTTCACCTATGCGATCCAACGGTTGTTCAAGGCCGACTCGGGCGGGTCGGTGTTCTACGAGGACATCGTCGGCGCCACCGAGTACGCCGACAACAAGGCCCCCACTATCAGCGGCATCGTCACCGACGACGCCACCGGCGACATCACCATCTCCCTGAAGGATGCGAACGGTACTTTCACCGAACTGCTCGGCCTGATGTTCGCCGCGCCGGTCCCGCCGACCACGCCGCTGGACAAGGACGCCACCAACAGCCCACCGCCGTCGAGCGGGCCCTTCATGATCAGCAAGGTCGAAGCGCCCCAAACGCTCACGATGGAGCGCAACCCGAACTTCAAGACCGTCAAGGACGCTGGTGCGACGGAAGTCGCGGACGCGAACGTCGACAAGATCACCGTCACGCAGAACAAGAGCAACTCCGCGCAGGTGACGGGAGTCGAGCAGAACACCATCGACTTCATGACCGACCCGCCGGACGCCGACCGGCTCGCCGAGGTCAAGGCCAAGTTCGCCAGTCGTTTCCGCCTGGAGGACTCGATCAACACCTACTACTTCTGGATGAACACGCAGACCGCGCCGTTCAACGATCTGAAGGTGCGCCAGGCGATCAACTACGCCATCGATCCCGAGGCCCTCAACCGCGTCTTCGGCGGCCGCCTGCACCCGACGCAGCAGATCCTCCCGCCGGGCATGCCGGGTTATCAGGAGTTCAAGCCCTACCCCGCCGACATGGCGAAGGCGAAAGCCCTTCTCGCAGAGGCGAATCCGACGGACAAGGACATCACCGTCTGGACCGACGACGAGCCGGACCGCAAGCGCATCGGCGAGTACTACCACGACGTGCTGACCCAACTCGGCTTCAACGCGACACTCAAGGTCATCGCCGGCGACGTCTACTTCACGACGATCGGCAACCAGTCGACACCGGATCTGGATACCGGCTTCGCTGACTGGTTCCAGGACTTTCCGCATCCGGACGACTTCTTCCGGCCCCTGCTCAACGGTGCGAGCAACCTGCCGACCAACAGCAACAACTATAGCCACGTCTCCATCCCGGAACTCGACGCCAAGATGAACGATCTGCGGACGAAGCAGCTGTCGGACCCGGGCGTGAAGGAGCAGTACGGCGAGCTGGACAAGGCCTACATGGACCAGGCCGTGTGGGCCCCCTACGGCAACGAGGAATTCACCACCTTCCTCTCCGAGCGGATGGACTTCGACAAGAGCTATCACCATCTTCTGTTCAACCAGGACTACTCCTCGTTCGCCGTGAAGTAGATGAGCGCCCCGACCGGGGGCGTCGAAGCACCGGGCATACCGCCGCTACCCGCCGACGTCCCCTCTGAAGCCGTTCGCGGTCGCAGTCCCTGGTATCTGGCGTGGATCCGGTTGCGGCGCAACCGCGTTGCGCTGGGGTTCGGCGTGCTGTTCATTGCGATCGTCGTGCTGTGCCTGGCTGCGCCGCTGTGGGCCGAGCACGTCGCTCACACCGGGCCCGACGAGAACCACATCACCGACCAGGTGCTGATCGCCGGACGGGAGGAGTACGTGGTCTCCCCCGACGGCACGCCGATCGGTCCCGGCCTGCACGGCCGCTACCTCTTGGGCGCCGACCAGAACGGCCGCGACGTCATGGTGCGGCTGCTCTACGGCGGGCGGACGTCGATCTTCATCGGCGTCGCCGCGGCCCTCGTCACCACCGTGTTGGCCGTCCTCGTCGGTCTACTGTGCGGTTACTACCGAGGGTGGATCGACTCGATCCTGTCTAGAGCGATGGACGTGATCTGGGCGTTTCCCGTACTTCTGCTAGGCATCGCGCTCGGCACCGCGCTGGCTCTCGGCGGATTGAAGATCGGTGACTTCGTGGTTCAGGGCGACTCGCTGTGGATTCCGATCATGATCATCGGATTCGTCTACGTGCCCTACATGGCCAGGCCCATCCGCGGCGAGATCTTGGCACTGCGGGAGAAGGAGTTCGTCGAGGCGGCCGTCGCCCAGGGCAAGGGGCCGATCCGGATCATGGTCTCCGAGCTGCTGCCCAACGTCGTGTCGACGATCATCGTCTTCTTCACGCTCAACATCGCCAACAACATGCTGCTGGAGTCGTCGCTGTCATTCCTCGGCGCCGGCGTACGGCCACCCAGCGCATCATGGGGCACGATGATCGCCGACGGCTACCAGAACATCTACACCGCACCGCACCTCACGATCGTCCCCGGTGTCATGATCGTGCTGACGGTGTTGTCGCTCAACGTCTTTGGCGACGGTCTGCGCGACGCGCTGGATCCGCGCGCCAAGATCAGGTTGGAGCACTAGGCCATGTTGCGATTCGCCGTCCGGCGCTTGATCGGGATGGTCGCCGTCCTCTTCGCGATCTCGGTGATCGTCTTCTTGATCTTCAACGTGATCCCGAATTCCGATCCCGCGCAACGCATCGCGGGAAAGAACGCGAACCCGGCTCTGATCAGCCGCGTCAGGGCCGACCTCGGGCTCGACCAGTCCCTGCCCGTGCAGTACCTGACGATGATGAAGCGGATCTTCACCGGCACGCTCACGTCATATGCCAGCTCGCAGAACGTCGGTGAGCAGATCTGGAAGGGACTGCCCGCCACCCTGTCGCTGTGCATCGGGGCGGCCGTCTTGTGGATGGCGTTGGCCGTCGTGTTCGGCTATCTCAGCGCCGTCCACGCCGGCAAGTTCACCGACCGCGCACTGACCATCCTGGCACTGGTGGGCATCTCGGTGCCCGTCTTCTGGCTTGCGGCGATTCTGTTGTACTACTTGAGCTTCAAGGCTCAGATCTTTCCGACCAGCAGCTACGTGCCACTGACGAAGAATCCTGGCCAGTGGGCGTATCACCTGGTGTTGCCATGGATCACGCTCGCGGTGCTGTTCGTCGGCTTCTACAGCAGGGTGCTGCGCTCCAACATGCTCGACGTGATGAACGAGGACTACGTTCGCACGGCGCGCGCCAAGGGCATCAGCGAGCGCCAGATCCGCATCAAGCACGTGTTGCGCAACTCGATGATCCCGATCATCACGTTGTTCGGCTTGGATTTCGGCGCGGTGGTCGGCGGCGGGGCCATCCTCACCGAGACGGTGTTCAACATCAACGGCGTTGGGCTCTATGCCGGCCAGGCCATCGGCAGCCTCGATCTGCCACCGCTCATGGGAGTCACCATGTTCGGCGCGTTCTTCATCGTGCTGTTCAACACCATCGTGGACGTGCTCTACGCGTTCCTCGATCCACGCATCCGACTCGGCGAGGCGGCCCCAGCATGATCCTTTCCGTCAAGGACCTCACTGTCAGCTTCGCCACCGACGGCGGCGTCGTGCGCGCGGTCGAGGGCGTCTCCTTCGAACTCGACAAGGGCGAGATCCTGGCCATCGTCGGCGAGTCCGGCTCGGGCAAGAGCGTCACGGCCCAGACCATCCTGGGTCTGACCCGCGCACCGAACGCGACGATCACCGGTTCGGTGGAATTCGACGGCCGCGATCTCACCGAACTGGACGACGAGCACCTGCGCGACGTGCGGGGCAAGCGCATCGCGATGATCTTCCAGGATCCGATGACGTCGCTGAATCCGGTCTACCGCATCGGTGACCAGATCGTGGAGATGATCCGTGCGCATCAGGACGTGTCCAAGGCCGACGCCCGCGACACCGCGGTCGACCTACTGCGCTCGGTGGGTATCCCCAATCCCGAACGGCGCGTTCGCGATTACCCACACGAATTCTCCGGCGGAATGCGGCAGCGGGTGATGATCGCGATGGCCCTGGCCCTGGATCCCGACGTGCTGATCGCCGACGAGCCGACGACGGCACTCGACGTCACGGTGCAGGCACAGATCCTCCGACTGCTCGACAAGCTCAACCGGGAACGGGGTCTCGCGGTCGTCCTGATCACGCACGATCTTGGCGTCGTCGCCGAGATCGCCGACCGGGTCGCGGTGATGTACGCGGGCCAGATCGTCGAGGACGCAACGCTCGAGAACCTCTTCTACGACCCTCAGCACCCCTACACGTGGGGCCTGCTGGGTTCGCTCGCGCGGCTGGACCGGCCGCGTCCGGTGCGACTGGCCCAGATCGCAGGATCGCCGCCGTCTCTGCTCCATCCGCCGACCGGCTGCCGGTTCGCGGCGCGTTGTCCGCACGAGTTCGACAAGTGTTCGGAGCCGCCACCCCTGCACGGTGATCGCTGCTGGCTCGACCCCGCGGACAAGCGGCGGCTCCGCGAGGTCGACGGCCGGATCGGCTTGAAGAAGCCGGTGACGTCATGAGCGAGCCGCTCCTGCAGGTGACCGACCTCGTCAAGCACTTCCCCATCAAGTCCGGGGTCGTCGTCGACCGCGTGGTCGCCCACGTGAAGGCCGTCGACGGTGTCAGCCTCACCATCAACGAGGGCGAGACACTGGGCCTCGTCGGTGAATCTGGCTGCGGCAAGTCAACTCTGAGCCGGACCATCCTCCAACTCACCGCTCCGACGTCGGGGTCGGTCCGCTTTTGCGGCGAGGAACTGGTGGGTCGGTCGCGCCGCAGCCTGCGGCCGGTGCGGCGACAGATGCAGATGATCTTCCAGGATCCCTATGCCTCGCTGAACCCTCGCAAACGCGTGGGGCAAATCATCGGCGAGCCCATCGACTTGCATGGGCTGGCGAGTGGCCGCGACGTCAACAAGCGCGTGCAGGAGTTGCTCGACCGCGTCGGACTGAGCCCCGAGCACGCCAACCGCTACCCGCACGAGTTCTCCGGCGGTCAGCGCCAACGAATCGGCATCGCGAGAGCGCTCGCGCTACGGCCGAAGCTGATCATCGCCGACGAACCTGTGTCTGCGCTGGACGTCTCCGTACAGGCGCAGATCGTCAATCTCCTCAAGGATCTTCAAGAGGAGCTTGGCCTCTCGTACCTCTTCGTCGCGCACGACCTCGGCGTGGTCCGACACGTCTCTGACCGGGTCGCCGTCATGTATCTCGGTCGGATCGTCGAAAGTGCACCCGCTGCCAAGCTGTACGACCACCCGCTGCACCCGTACTCGAATGCCTTGCTCTCCGCGGTGCCGATTCCCGATCCGAAGCTCAACTTCGAGCGCGAACGCTTGATTCTCGAGGGTGACGTGCCAAGCCCCATCGACCCGCCGTCCGGGTGCCACTTCCACACCCGGTGTCCATGGAGTACGGACGTGTGCGACGTCAACGATCCGGTCCTAGAAGAACTCGAGCACAGTCACGTGGTCGCGTGCCACCACCCACGAAACCTGGCTGAGCAGAAGTGAACTGATCAGGCCGCCGGGGCTGCCTTCGCGGCCGCGTCAGCCGCCGCCTTGGCAGCCTTCCCCTCTGGACTGGCAGCGGAGAAGCCCGGTGTCTTGGACGACGCTTCTCCGGCGTCACAGTTCAGTGAGACGAGCATCTGGGTCGTCGCCGAGCCCCCGCTGTTCTCCGGTGGAGGCACGGTGCGCTGGACGGTGTTGGTGACAACGCAGTCCGGCCAGGCCTTCTGATCGCCGACCGTGGTCGAGATGACGGGCGTGAGGCCGGCGCCGCTGATCGCGGACTGGGCGTCGCTGTACTTCTGTCCGACCACGTCGGGACCCGAACCGGCCTGTGCCACACCGGCGCCGAGCAGAACCATCGAGGCAGCGGCGGACGCTACCAGTACCGTGCCGGTGGCTAGGGTGCGCACGTCATCCCCCGCTCTTCGAGGGCACGGCCTTGGCGATCGGCTCGACCGTGGTCGGAGTCGTCCAGGTCGCCGTGGCGCCCATCGTCATGGCGTTGTCCGTCGGCTGGACGAACGTGGTGTTGGCAGGCGCGTCGCCCGAGCCGGCCAGTGGCACCCCGCTGGGACTCCCCTGTCCATAACCGAGGCTCAAGACCCCCAATGTGACGAACGCGGCGGCCCCAGCCAGTCCAAGCACTTTCACGCGCAGACGATTCGTCTGCGATCTCTTCTCGATCATCATCAGATGGTGAACTGCTTCCCCATGGAGACGCTGAAACGAGACTGTGATATTGCTTGTCGCCCTTTTCGGTTCACAGGAATCAGTACGGGAATTGAGGCTGCTGGTACACCGGGGGTTGGTAGGGCTGATACGGCTGATACGGCTGATACGGCTGATACGTCTGTTGGGGCGTGGGAGTTGCAGGCACCTGGATGGGAATCGGCACAGGAACGAAGGGGACGGTGATGTAGCTGGTCGTCATGGTCGGCGTGGTGGTGGTCGTGGTGGTCGTCGTAGTGGTCGTGGGCGTGGTCGTCGTCGTCGTGGGCGTCGTCGTGGTGGTCGTCGGTTGCGTCGTGGTGGCCGTCGTGGTGACCGGCCGCTCCACGGTGACCGTTTCGGTCGGCGGCGGCGGGGGTGGCGGCGCCTCGCTCGTCACCGTGACGATGTTCTGCGGCGGCGCTTCGGTCGTCGGCGGGGGCGGCGGTTCGATGCTCGTCGGCGGTGGCGCGGGCGGCGAGGTGGCGGTCACGGGAGCGGTGGTCGGCGTCGGTCGGCTCTCGTCGGTCGCACTGGTCAGTGCGATCGCGACGCCACCGACGGCCACCAGCGCTATTACTGCAGCCGCTCCAAAGATCAACAGCGGCAAGCGTTGCCACGACCGGGACTCGTCATCCTGCCTCTGGTGATACTGAGCCACGACGCGCGTGGTGCTCGAGTCGGCGTAGGGGTCGGCGTACGGATCCTCGCCGGTGTACGGAGTCGGGTCACCGACGGTGTCATCGTCCTGGGACCAGGCCAGCGCACGGAACGTCGACGAGTCGGGTGCGGCCGCAGCGGCTCCCGCTGCCGCGATCACGGGCGTGGGCGCGACGCCGGTCTGCGCGTCGGCGTCCGCGCCGTACGCCGCGAAGAGTGCGGCACCCACGGCGGCGTCGAGGGCCGGGTGTGGCGTCGTCACGAAAGGACCGCGGTCGCCTTCGGTCAGCTTGCGGGTGACCAACGGAATGCGTGCGCCGCCGCCCACGGCGACCAC
>JAOPWT010000469.1 GCA_025965555.1 Mycobacterium sp. | reverse complement strand
AGTGCCAGCACCGCGTGCCCGCCACGCCCACCGTCCCCGCGCCGCACCAGGGTCGCGACGAGCTCACCCTCACCGTCCGGATCGGGGCCGAGCGGCAGGGTTTGCTGCCAATAGCCGGGCAGCACGTCGGGTTCCCAGGTGGGCTCCCTCTGCGTCACGGCCCCACTCTATGCGGGCGTGGACACCCCACGGCGTCGCGGGACGGGTGTCGGCCGATCAACTGCACCCGATGCACACGGGATAACCTGGTAGTCCTGCCATCCGTGACGAAGCGGGTGCGCGACCACGAAGGGTCAAGGATCAGGTGTCTGAGGTAACCAAGACCGACGTCGTGCTGGTAGGCGCGGGCATCATGAGTGCCACGCTGGCCACTCTGTTGAAGTTGATAGAGCCCGACTGGTCCATCACGCTGGTCGAGCGGCTCGACGGAGCCGCCGCCGAGAGCAGCGATCCGTGGAACAACGCGGGTACTGGCCACTCCGCGTTGTGTGAATTGAACTACACCCCGCAGCGCGCCGACGGCACCATCGAGATCAACAAGGCCGTTCACGTCAACGAGCAGTTCCAGGTGTCGCGGCAGTTCTGGGCCCATGCGGTCGAGAACGGGGTCCTGCCCGACGTGCGCAGCTTCCTCAACCCCATCCCGCACGTCAGCTTCGTGCACGGAGCCGGACAGCTCGACTACCTGAAGCGCCGTCGCGACACGCTGGTCCAGAATCCGCTGTTCGCGTCCATGGAGTACATCGACGACGAGGACGAGTTCGCCCGCCGGCTGCCGCTGATGGCCGCCAAGCGCGATTTCTCCGAGCCCGTCGCGCTGAACTGGACCCAGGACGGCACCGACGTCGACTTCGGTTCGCTGACCCGTCAGCTCCTTGGCTACGCCACCCAGCGCGGCATGACGACCTTGTTCGGTCACGAGGTGCGCGACCTGCACAAGGAGTCCGACGGCACTTGGACGGTGAACGTCGTCAACCGACGCACCCGGCAGAAGCGCAAGCTCAACGCGAAGTTCGTGTTCGTAGGTGCCGGTGGTGGCGCGCTCCCGCTGCTGCAGAAGTCGGGCATCGAGGAAGCCAAGGGATTCGGCGGTTTCCCCGTCGGCGGGCAGTGGCTGCGCACGGGGAATCCGGTGTTGGCCGCTGCCCACCAGGCCAAGGTCTACGGCGCGCCGCCGCTCGGCGCCCCGCCGATGTCCGTGCCGCACTTGGACACCCGCGTGATCAACGGTCGTTCCTATCTTCTGTTCGGCCCGTTCGCCGGGTGGTCGCCGAAGTTCCTCAAGCAGGGCAAGGTCACCGATCTGCCGTTGTCGGTGAAGCCGAACAACCTGGCGGCGATGCTCGGCGTCGGCCTCACCGAGATGAGCCTTGTCAAGTACCTGGTCGGTCAACTGCTGCTGAGCGAGGCCGATCGCGTGGATTCGCTTCGTGAATTCGCCCCTGGTGCAGTCGATTCCGATTGGGAGCTCGATATCGCGGGCCAGCGCGTGCAGGTGATTCGGCGCAAGGGCGCAGGCGGGGTGCTGGAGTTCGGCACCACGGTGCTCGCCGCGGCCGATGGCAGCATCGCCGGTCTGCTCGGTGCGTCGCCGGGGGCCTCGACGGCCGTCCCGGCGATGCTGGACGTCCTGGAGCGCTGTTTTCCCGACCGCTTCCCGTCCTGGCAGCCGAAGCTCAAGGAGATGGTGCCGTCGTTCGGCACCGCGCTGTCCAACGAGCCCAAGCTGTTCGAGGAAGTGTGGGCGTGGGGCACCAAGGTGCTCAAACTCGACAAGAAGGCCACGGACGTGCCCGCGGTCACCGTATGACGGTCGCGCCCCGGCGCAGTTGGGCCAAGGATCTCGACGCCGCAACGCTTTACGAGTTGCTGAAGCTTCGGGTCGAGGTCTTCGTCGTCGAGCAGGCCACCCCGTATCCCGAGCTGGACGGACGTGACCTGCTCGCCGAGACGCGGCACTTCTGGCTAGAGGATCCCGAAGGCAGGGTCATCTCGACACTGCGCCTGATGGAGGAACATCCCGGTGGTGAGAAGGTCTTTCGCATCGGCCGGGTGTGCACCAAGCGTAGCGACCGTGGTCACGGTCACACCAGCAGGCTGATGCAGGCCGCCCTCGCCGAGGTCGGCGACGACCCGTGCCGCATCGACGCCCAGACTTACCTCGAGGAGATGTACACCAAACATGGTTTCATCCGCGACGGCGAGGAGTTCCTCGACGATGGCATCCCTCACATCCCCATGTTGCGGCGCAGCGGGCTCCATGGCGCGGGCTGACGCCCGATGACATCTCCTGCGCAGCCGACGCCGTATCCCTTCAGTGCACTCGTCGGGCAGGACCAACTGCGTCTGGCGCTGATTCTGTGTTCGGTGCGACCCGAGATCGGCGGTGTGCTGATCCGCGGTGAGAAGGGCACGGCGAAGTCGACGGCGGTCCGGGCGTTGGCCAAGGTGCTCGCCGAGGTCGACGAGGATGCCCGCCTGGTCGAGCTGCCGATCGGCGCCACGGAGGACCGGGTGGTCGGATCGCTGGACCTGCAACGCGTGCTGCGCGACGGCGAGCACGCCTTCTCGCCGGGGCTTCTGGCCCGCGCGCACGGCGGTGTGCTGTACGTCGACGAGGTCAACCTGTTGCACGACCATCTTGTCGACGTCCTGCTCGACGCGGCCGCGATGGGTCGCGTGCACGTCGAGCGCGACGGCGTCTCGCACAGTCACGAGGCCCGGTTCATGCTCGTCGGCACCATGAATCCCGAAGAGGGTGAACTGCGGCCCCAGCTGCTGGACCGATTCGGCCTCACGGTCGACGTGTTCGCGTCCCGCGACGTGGACACCCGTGTCGAGGTGATTCGGCGCCGCATGGACTTCGAAGCCGATCCCGAGGGCTTCGCCGCGAGGTATGCGTCCGAGGACGCCGACCTGTCCCGCCGGATCGCGCTTGCGCGCGCCATGGTGGCAGCGGTGGCATTGCCGGACAACGAGTTACGCCGGATCGCGGCCCTGTGTGCGGCCTTCGACGTCGACGGAATGCGTGCGGACCTGGTGGTGGCCCGCACCGCCGTCGCGCATGCCGCCTGGCGCGGTGCCGATCGAGTCGAGGAGCAGGACGTCCGCGTCGCCGCCGAACTCGCTCTGCCACACCGCCGTCGTCGCGACCCGTTCGACGATCCTGGACTCGATCCCGACCAACTCGACGAGGCGATGAGCCAGGCCGGCGAGGCCGCGGACGAGCCGGAGCCGGACCCGGAGCCCGATCCCGACCCGCCGGGCGGCGGGGGAGACGCACCGGAGGACACCGGGGCCGAGGCCGCCAACGGATCTGCGCAGCAACGTGATTCGCCGTCATCGGCATCGCGTCCGAGCGGTGTGCCCGCGGCCACCTTCCGCGCGAAGGCCCTGGTCGTGCCAGGGGTCGGGGAGGGCGCTCCGGGCCGTCGCTCGCGGGCCCGCAACCGCTCCGGCACGCCGGTGTCGGCCACCGAGGACCCACATGCCGGCCACGGCTTGCACGTCTTCGGCACCCTGCTGGCCGCCGCGGAACGGCAGACCGTGCCCGGCCGTCCCCGGCTCGGTCCTGCCGACCTGCGTCGCTCCATTCGCGAAGGCAGAGAAGGCAATCTGGTCATCTTCCTGGTCGACGCCTCGGGCTCGATGGCGGCGCGTGATCGCATGTCCGCCGTTGGTGGCGCCACGCTGTCCCTCCTGCGCGATGCCTACCAGCGTCGCGACAAGGTCGCCGTCATCACGTTCCGCGGCGAGCAGGCCAGGGTGCTGCTGCCGCCCACGTCGTCGGTGCACATCGCGAGCAGGCGGTTGGCGCGCTTCGACACCGGAGGCAAGACGCCACTGGCGCAGGGCCTCCTGGCGGCCAGGGACGTGGTGGTCCGCGAGAAGGCACGGGACCGCGCGCGCCGCAGCCTCGTCGTGGTCCTCACCGATGGCAGGGCCACGGGTGGACCCGATCCGCTCGGACGGACCCGAACGGCAGCGGCGATGCTCCACGCAGAGGGCGCGGCGGCCGTCGTGGTCGACTGCGAAACCTCCTACGTGCGGCTTGGTTTGGCCGAATCGCTGGCGACTCAGCTCGGTGCACCCGCGGTGCGGCTCGCGCAGCTTCGCGCGGACGGGCTGGCGCGGTTGGTCAAGTCGCAGGGCGACGACCGCGCCGCGTGATCCAGCAGAGAGGAGAGTTCCGATGCCGCAGGGCCAACCGATCGCCGTCCCAGCCGACGGCCTGACGACCCGGGCACGTCGCAATGCCCCTCTGCTGGCGGTCCACACCGGGCCCGGCAAGGGCAAGTCCACCGCCGCGTTCGGGATGGCGTTGCGCGCCTGGAACCAGGGCTTCGACGTTGCGGTGTTCCAGTTCGTGAAGAGCGCGAAGTGGAAGGTGGGCGAAGAGTCGGCATTTCGCGAACTCGGCCGCGCACACGACGAGCATGGTGTCGGCGGGCCCGTGGAGTGGCACAAGATGGGCTCGGGCTGGTCGTGGTCGCGCAAGCCGGGATCCGACGTCGATCACGCGGGCGCCGCGGCCGACGGCTGGGCCGAGATCGCGCGGCGGTTGGCCGAGCAGCGACACGACTTCTACGTGCTCGACGAGTTCACCTATCCGTTGAAGTGGGGGTGGGTCGACGTCGAGGAGGTCGTTGAGGTCCTCGTCTCCCGGCCCGGCACGCAGCACGTCGTGATCACCGGCCGCGACGCCCCACGCGCGCTGCTGGACGCCGCCGATCTGGTGACCGAGATGACGAAGGTCAAACACCCGATGGATGCGGGCCGCAAGGGCCAACGCGGCATCGAATGGTGAGCACCCCGGCCGTCGTGATCGCCGCGCCTGCCTCCGGCTGCGGCAAGACCACCGTGGCCACCGGGTTGATGGGGGCGTTGCGCCGGGCCGGTCGCACCGTCGCGCCGTTCAAGGTGGGCCCCGACTTCATCGACCCCGGCTACCACGCGCTCGCCGCAGGCCTACCCGGGCGCAACCTCGATCCCGTCCTGGTCGGCGACCACCTGATCGGCCCGCTCTACCGGCACGGCAGCGAAGGCGCCGACATCGCGGTGGTTGAGGGTGTGATGGGACTCTTCGACGGCCGCATCGACGTGCACTCCTGCGGTCCCGCCCGCGGCTCGACGGCGCACGTCGCGGCTTTGCTCGGAGCGCCCGTCGTCCTGGTCGTCGACGCCCGCGGCCAGAGCCACAGCATCGCCGCACTGTTGCACGGGTTCTCGACGTTCGACCGCGCCGTCCGCATGGCGGGGGTCATCCTGAATCGGGTGGGCTCCCCGCGCCACGAGGCGGTCCTGCGACAAGCCTGCGAGCACGCGGGTGTGCCCGTGCTCGGCGCGATCCCGCGCGCCGACGAACTGTCGGTGCCGTCGCGGCACCTGGGTCTGGTGACCGCAACCGAACACGGCCATCGGGCCGTCGCGGCGGTCGATGCGATGACCACACTCGTCGCCCATCACGTCGACCTGGCCGCAGTCGCGGCCATCGCGGCCGCTCACGTCGACGCCGAACCGTGGACACCGCAGGTGGCCGAGTCGGTCACCGACGACGTCACCGTCGCGCTTGCCGCGGGCCGGGCGTTCACGTTCGGGTACCCGGAGCACGCGGAGTTGCTCGCCGCGGCGGGCGCGGACGTCGTCACGTTCGACCCGCTGACGGAGTCGTTGCCGCCCGATACCGACGCGCTGGTGATACCCGGCGGGTTCCCCGAGCAGTTCACCGCCGAACTCTCGGCCAACGACGTTGTGCGCCAACAGATCAGGGACCTGGCCGGACGGGGTGCACCCATCCACGCCGAATGCGCGGGTCTGACCTACCTGGTCGACGACCTCGACGGGCACCCGATGTGTGGAGTGCTGAACGGCACTGCTCACTTCACCGACCGGTTGACGTTGGGGTACCGCGACGCCGTGGCACTCAGCGACTCGTCGCTGCACCAGGCGGGCGCGCGCGTGGTGGGGCACGAATTCCACCGCACGGCAGTCACATTCGCCGGCAAGCCGGAACCGGCCTGGGGCTTCCGTGACGGCGCGGGGGCAGCGGTCACCGACGGCGCGGTCACCGCAGGGGTGCATGCCGCCTACCTCCACGCACACGCCGCCGCGCATCCCGAAGCCGCGACCCGATTCGTGGCCGCCGCGGAGTCGCGTATACGCCGAGGCGGGGGCAACCTCTAAGCTCGCCGGGTGACCGAGAACGCCTACCTCGTCGGCCTGCGCCTGAACGGCAAGAAGGTCGTCGTCGTCGGCGGGGGCAGTGTCGCTCAGCGGCGAATCCCCCTGCTGCTGGCCAACGGCGCCGACGTTCACGTCATCACCCGCGCGGCGACCCCCGCCGTCGAAGCGCTCGAGGGAATCACCCTCGTGCTGCGCGACTTCCACGCCGGTGATCTCGAGGGTGCCTGGTACGCGATCGCCGCGACCAGCGAGCCCGACGTCAACGAGGCCGTCGTCGCCGAGGCCGAGCGGCTGCGGATCTTCTGCGTGCGGGCCGACATCGCGCGGGACGGTACCGCGGTGACCCCCGCCTCGTTCGAGTACGACGGACTCAGCGTCGGCGTGCTGGCCGGCGGTGAGCATCGTCGTTCGGCTGCCATCCGCTCGGCCATCCACGAGGCCCTTCAGCAGGGCGTGATCGTGGCCGACGCGCCCGATTCCCAGCACACCGGCGTCGCGCTGGTCGGCGGTGGCCCCGGCGATCCCGAGCTGATCACCGTGCGGGGGCGCAGACTCCTCGCGCACGCCGACGTCGTCGTGGCCGACCGCCTCGCACCCCAGGAGCTGCTGGCCGAACTGCCACCTCACGTCGAGGTCATCGACGCCGCGAAGATCCCGTACGGCCGCGCCATGGCCCAGGACGCGATCAACGAGGTGCTGATCGATCGTGCGCGGGCAGGCAAGTTCGTCGTGCGGCTCAAGGGCGGCGATCCCTACGTCTTCGCACGGGGGCACGAGGAGCTGCTGGCATGCGCCGAGGCGGGAATCCCGGTGACCGTGGTGCCCGGTGTGACAAGTGCCATAGCAGTCCCCGCCTCGGCGGGCGTTCCGGTCACTCATCGCGGCGTCACGCACGAATTCGTGGTGGTCAGCGGCCATGTTGCGCCGGGGCACCCCGAATCGTTAGTGAATTGGGATGCGCTGGCCAAACTCTCCGGCACGATCGTGCTGCTGATGGCCGTCGAACGAATCGAACTCTTCGCCAAGGTGCTGCTGGAAGGCGGCCGAGCTGCGGAAACGCCGGTTCTGGTGGTCCAACACGGAACGACCGCCGCGCAGCGGACCCTGCGCACGACGCTTGCCGACGCGCCGGAACACATCCGCGCAGACGGCATCCGACCTCCCGCAATCATCGTGATCGGGGCGGTCGCGGCCTTCGCCAATTAAAGGGTTCTTAAGATTACTGTAAGGTAACCCGTTATGACGGCTCTCAACGACGCAGAGCGCGCCGCCATCGAACGCGATGCGGAAGGTGCCGGCGAGCGGGCGCTGCCCATGCCCATCACGCAGGCTCAGATCGTGCGAAGCAGCTGGTATCCGGCGTGGTTGCCATCGCGTCGGTTCATCGCCGCGGTCATCGCGATCGGCGGCATGCAGCTGCTCGCCACGATGGACAGCACCGTGGCGATCGTCGCGCTCCCCAAGATTCAGGACGAGCTCAACCTGTCCGATGCAGGCCGCAGCTGGGTCATCACCGCGTACGTACTGACCTTCGGCGGCCTGATGCTGCTGGGCGGACGGCTCGGCGACACCATCGGCCGCAAGCGCACCTTCATCGTCGGGGTCGGGCTCTTCACGATCGCCTCGATCCTGTGCGGGGTGGCATGGGACGAGAGCACTCTCGTCGTCGCGCGGCTGGCTCAGGGTGTCGGCGCGGCGATCGCATCGCCCACCGGATTGGCTTTGATCGCCACCACGTTCCCGAAGGGACCCGCCCGCAACACGGCCACGGCGGTGTTCGCGGCGATGACCGGCGTCGGCTCGGTGATGGGCCTCGTCGTCGGCGGTGCCCTTACCGAGGTGTCCTGGCGCTGGGCGTTCCTGGTAAACGTCCCGGTCGGCCTCCTGATGATCTATCTGGCCCGCAAAACCCTCCGCGAGACGCACCGCGAGCGGATGAAGCTGGACGCCGCCGGCGCCATCCTGGCCACGCTCGCGTGCACGGCGGCCGTGTTCGGCTTCTCGATGGGCCCGGAGAAGGGCTGGATGTCGACGCTGACGCTCGGGTCCTGCCTGGCGGCGTTCCTGTTCTTCGCCGCCTTCCTCTACGTCGAACGCACCGCGGTCAACCCCGTCGTCCCGTTCAGCCTGTTCCGCGACCGCAATCGGGTCGCCACCTTCGCAGCGGTGTTCCTGGCCGGCGGCGTGATGTTCACCCTGACCGTGCTCATCGGCCTGTACGTGCAGGACATCATGGGCTACAGCGCACTTCGTGCGGGTATCGGCTTCATCCCGTTCGTCCTCGCCCTCGGCATCGGGCTGGGGTTGTCGTCGTATTTGGTGTCGATCTGCCCGCCACGGCTGCTGGTGATCGCCGGTGGCGTGCTGGTGCTCGCCGCGATGATCTACGGCTCGACGCTCAACGGCGACATCCCCTACTTCCCGAACCTCGTCATCCCGATCACGGTCGGTGGCTTCGGCATCGGCATGATCGTCGTGCCGCTCACGGTGTCGGCCATCGCAGGCGTCGGGTTCGACGAAATCGGTCCCGTCTCCGCGATCGCGCTGATGCTGCAGAACCTCGGCGGCCCCGTCGTCCTGGCCATCATCCAGGCGGTCATCACGTCGCGGACGCTGTACCTCGGCGGCACCACCGGCCCGGTCAAGAACATGAACGAGGCGCAGTTGCACGCGCTCGATCAGGGCTACACCTACGGGCTGCTGTGGGTCGCGGCCGTGGCCGTCATCGTCGGTCTGGTCGCGCTGTTCATCGGCTACACCGCCGAGCAGGTCGCCCAGGCTCAGGAAGTCAAGGAAGCGATCGACGCAGGCGAGATCTAGCTCGCCCCAGCCAGGCTGTCGGTTCGGTCTTCGGTTTCGCCGTCGTCGTCCCTGGGTAGGGTGTCTGGCAATGTCTGCCGTCGGTGGTTCTTCAGGGTCGACGGATCAGCCGACAGCGTCATTGTCGTCGTCGGTCCTCGGCATTGCGGTCATCGCGATCACCGGCATGCAACTGATGTCGACGCTCGACGGCACGATCGTCATCGTCGCGCTGCCCCGCATGCAGGCCGACCTCGATCTCTCCGACGCGGGCAAGAGCTGGGTCATCACGGCCTACGTGCTGACGTTCGGCGGGCTGCTGTTGCTCGGTGGACGCGTGGGCGATGCGATCGGCCAGAAGCGCGCCTTCCTCTCCGGCGTGGGCGTCTTCACCATCGCGTCGTTTATTTGTGGTCTGGCGAACGACGAGTACACGCTGATCGCGGCCCGCGCCATGCAAGGCATCGGTGCGGCGGTCGCCGCCCCCACCGGCCTCGCGCTCATCGCCACCACCTACGCCGTCGGGCACGCCCGCAACCAGGCCATGGCGGTGTCGGCCGGAATGCAGGCCACCGGCTCCGTGCTCGGCCTGGTCCTCGGCGGTCTGTTGACGGTCATCTCCTGGCGGCTGGCCTTCCTCATGAACGTGCCGATCGGCATCGTGATCATCGTGATCGCCTGGCTGCGGATCGGCGAGACGCACCACGAACGGCTCAAGCTCGACGTGACGGGCGCGCTGCTGGCCACGCTCGGCTGTACCTCGGCGGTGCTGGTGTTCACCCAGGGACCGCCGCGCGGGTGGCTCGACCCGTGGGTGGTGGCCGCGGCCGTCGCGTCGGTGATCTTCTTCGTCTCGTTCCTCTTCGCCGAACGCAGCGCGGAGAACCCGTTGGTGCCGTTCTCGGTGTTCGGCGACCGCAACCGGGTCATGACGTTCATCGCGTGGTTTCTCGGCGGTGGTGTGCTGCTCACGGTGACCGTGATGGTCGGCCTGTTGGCCCAGGACGTCCTCGGCTACTCGGCACTGCGGGCAGGCATCTGCTTCCTCCCGTTCGCGGTGGCCGTCGGCGTCGGGAACGTGCTCGCCACCAAACTGGCCCCCATGATCGCGCCGCGCTGGCTGATCATCGGCGGCGGCCTGTACGTGCTCGCCGCCATGCTCTACGGCTCCACACTCGACCGCAGCATCCCGTACTTCCCGAACCTCTTCCTGCCGATCGTGGTCGGCGGCTTCGGGATCGGCATCATCTCGGTGGTCCTGCCGCTGTGTGCGGTCGCCGGGGTGGGACCCCGCGAGATCGGCCCCGTCTCCGCGATCACGCTCATGGTGCAGAACCTCGGCGGTCCGCTCGTCCTGGTCGTCATCATGGCGGTGCAGACGTCGCGCACCCTCTACCTCGGGGGCACCACCGGCCCGGTGAAGAACATGACGCCCGCCCAGCTCGACGCCCTCGGCTACGGCTACACCTACTCGCTGCTGTGGGTAGCAGGCGTCTCCATTCTGGTCGGCATCGCGGCGTTCTGGATCGGTTTCTCGGCCCGTGACATCGCCAGGGCGCAGCATACGAAGGAAGCGGTCGAGGCCGGTGAGCTGTAGCTCGCCGTGGGGTGTCATGGCACCGCGCTAGCGTGACGCCATGGCCGTCTCACCTCTGCGCAGGCAGCAGATCTCCGAGGTGGTCGACCCGCTGGGCTGGCGGCTGGTCCTCGGGGTTGCCGTCACCCACGTCGCGGTGCCGTCGTTGACCGCAGCGGCCGACGCCGCATCGATCGTCGTCTCGGCGGCCGGAGCCGACGGTGACGGGCACCTGAGCGTCGATCTGCACGCCGATCGGATCGTCCTGCGCCTGCACACCACGACCGTCGGTTCGGTCACCGAGCACGACCTCGGGCTGGCGCACCGCGTGACCGAGGCGTTGACGGCACGGGGGTTGCGCGCCGCCCCGGGTGAGGGCGTCGTGGTGCCGCAGACCATCGAGATCGCCATCGACGCACTCGACATCCCGCTGATCAGACCGTTCTGGCAGGCCGTGACGGGATACGTCGACGAACCGGGGCCGCCCGACCTGCCCGACGGCGCGCTGCTGGACCCACTCCGGCGCGGGCCGGCCATCTGGTTTCAGCAGATGGACGCGCCGCGGCCGCAGCGCAATCGCATCCACCTCGACGTCGACGTTGCACCCGAACAGGCCATGCCCCGCATCGACGCGGCGCTGGCCGCAGGGGGGACGCTGCTCTCCGACGATGCCGCGCCTGCGTTCTGGGTACTCGCCGATCCCGAGGGCAACGAGGTGTGCGTCTGCACGTGGCAGGGTCGCGACTAGTTAAGGTGGTCCTCCGTGATCACCCGCATGTCCGAACTGTTCCTGCGCACCCTGCGCGATGACCCCGCCGACGCCGAGGTACCGAGCCACAAGCTGCTGATCAGGGCGGGCTACGTCCGTCAGATCGGGCCCGGCCTGTACAGCTGGCTGCCGCTGGGTCTTCGGGTGTTCCGAAAGATCGAGCAGATCGTCCGCGAGGAGATGAATGCCATTGGCGGACAGGAGATTCTGCTGCCCGCCCTGGTGCCACGCGCGCCCTATGAGACGACGAACCGGTGGACCGAGTACGGCGACGGCGTGTTTCGCCTCAAGGACCGTCGCGGCAACGACTACATGCTCGGGCCGACCCACGAGGAGGTCTTCACCCTCACCGTGAAGGGGGAGTACAGCTCCTACAAGGACTTCCCGCTGCGGCTGTACCAGATTCAGACCAAGTACCGCGACGAGGCCAGGCCGCGCGCGGGCATCCTGCGTGGCCGCGAGTTCGTGATGAAGGACTCCTACTCCTTCGACGTGGACGATGACGGGCTCAAGGCCGCCTACGACGCCCATCGCGAGGCCTACCAGCGGATCTTCGCGCGCCTGGGCGTCAAGTACGTCGTCGTCTCGGCGGTGTCCGGTGCGATGGGTGGCAGCGCCTCCGAGGAGTTCCTTGCCGAGAGCGAGGTCGGCGAGGACACGTTCGTCCGCTGCCTGGAGTCGGGCTACGCCGCCAACGTCGAGGCCGTCATCACGCCGCAGCCGGAGTCGTTGCCCATCGAGGGCCTGTCGGCGCCGGTCGTCCACGACACGGCCAACACGCCCACCATTGCCACGCTGGTGGACTGGGCGAACGGTGCCGACCTGCCCGAGTTCGCGGGTCGCGACGTCACCGCCGCCGACACCTTGAAGAACGTGCTGTTGAAGGTCCGGGAACCGGGCGGCGAAT
Source organism: Mycobacterium sp. (assembly GCA_025965555.1). GTDB lineage: Bacteria > Actinomycetota > Actinomycetes > Mycobacteriales > Mycobacteriaceae > Mycobacterium. Next base: position 2,117 of record JAOPWT010000469.1, on the reverse strand, counting down.
GGGAGTTGCTCGCCATCGGCGTCCCTGGTGACCGCGAGGTCGACGACAAGCGGTTGGGTGCGGCGCTCGACCCGGCCGAATACGTCATGCTTCCCGCGGAGGACTTCCCGAAGTACCCGTTCCTGGCCAAGGGTTACATCGGTCCGAAGGCGTTGCTGGCCAACGGTGTTCGTTATCTGGTGGATCCGCGCATCGTCCAAGGGACGGCTTGGATCACCGGTGCCGACGAGGACGGCAAGCACGTCGTCGGCCTCGTCGCCGGACGCGACTTCGTCCCGGACGGCACCATCGAGGCCGCCGAGGTACGCGACGGTGATCCCTCACCCGACGGTGCTGGCCCGTTGGTGTCGGCGCGGGGCATCGAGATCGGTCACATCTTTCAACTCGGCAAGAAATACGCCGACGCCTTCACCGTCGACGTGCTCGGCGAGGACGGCAAGCCGGTCCGCCTGACCATGGGATCCTACGGAATCGGCGTGTCCCGACTCGTGGCGGTGATCGCCGAGCAGAGCCACGACGACATCGGCCTGCGCTGGCCGTCGTCCGTGTCTCCCTTCGACGTGCACATCGTCATCGCCAACAAGGATGCCGAAGCTCGTTCCGGCGCAACCGAACTCGCACGGGAGCTGGACCTGCTCGGGGTGGACCTGCTTCTTGACGACCGCAAGGCGTCACCAGGAGTGAAGTTCAAGGACGCCGAACTGCTCGGCGTGCCGTGGATCGTCGTGGTGGGCCGCGGTTTCGCCGATGGCATCGTCGAACTGCGCAACCGGTTCACCGGCGAGGCGCAGGAGATCGCCGTCGACGGCGCGCCCGCGGCGATCGTGGCGGCGCTCGCAGGCTAGCTATTCGTTGCCGCCGGGGAAGGCGACCGTGGTCGGCACGACGCCGAGCACGGCGCGCCACTTGGCTGCGTTCACCGCGCACTGGATCATTGCGGTGACCGCCAGCTGGCGGTCGTCGCCGGCCTTCGCCTGCTCGAGGAGCGCCCGCCAGGCCACCGCGGAGTCCTCCTCCATCTGGACGGCGAGCTTCGCTGCGGCCGGGGGGCCGTCGACGACGAACGGCATCTGGTACCCGACCGCGGGAATCGGTGGCGGCTCGTTGCGGGCGGTGAGCCGCGCGATGGCCTCCTCGCGCAGTTCGCGGTGTGCGGCGAGCGATGCGGAGACCAGGTCGTTGACGTCGGGCGTCGAATGCGCAGACACCAGGCCGTAGCCGTAGATCACCCCGTGCTCGCCGATGACCGCGTCGAACAGGGCGCCGTCGGCGGCGTCCGACGGCCGGGACGGCCCCGACGACGGGGGCGTGGTGGCGGGGGAGGTCATGCCGTCTGCCCGGTGGTGGCCAGCGCGACGGTGATGGAAGCGCTGCACGACGCCGCGATCGAGCCGAGCAGACCTGCCCGGTATCCCGACTGCTGGGTGGCCAGCAGGGAGGCGCCGTCGGCGGATTGCTTGAGGGCGGCGACCACGTCTGCGGCGGTGGGCGGCTTCGGCGGAGGTCCAGAGGTCGAAGTCGGAGACGATTCCGTCGACGCCGTGGTCGAGGACGTCGGTGGCGCATCACCGGACATTCTGCTGATCTCGTCGGTGAGGGCCTTGGCGTGCGCGGCGCGCTGCTGAGCTACCAGGGTCAGCGCCGCGGCGAGCTTGGGCGCCGCCGCGGCGGCGGCGTTGCCGGCCAGCTGACTGTCGCTGTGCGCCCGCTCGAGTTGTCCGACGAGGGCGTCCACGTCCTTGACGGGCGGGGTCGAGCCGCAGGCCGTGGCGATGGCACCGCCCAGCAGCGCCAACGCCGCTGCACCCACGAGCACGCGCCGCCTGCTGACGGGGGGGAGGGCGCTCGGCACAGCAACATCCTGCCATCCCGCCCGCGCGGGCCGATCGGACCTCGATCCCGTTGGCCTTGGGCGATCGTTTGCCAATTGCCTCTGCGCGGCTGGCGTATCGTTGACAATCGATTCCGGCGGGGCCCTGCGGAATCACGTCCGTACAACTCAAGACGAGGAGCTCACCGTGGCATCGGAGATTCCGCTGCGGTCCGCGCGGCTGCCGTCCCCGCAGCAGGTGATCGAGCTGCTTCAAGATGAGTTCGGGCGCGCCGGTTACGAAGTC
>JAOPWT010000463.1 GCA_025965555.1 Mycobacterium sp. | reverse complement strand
GCCCGTCGGCATACAGGCTGTGGCGCGTGCGGGCCACGATCGGGACCTGTTGTCATTCGCCACCTGGTTCAGCGGTCGCGTTGCAGCCCACCGCATCCCGCCACACACATCCGCCTGAGCTCATCGCCCACCCCGGTCAGCGGCAGCCCGATCACGGCCGTCGCCTTGGCCTGCGCCGGCTCGGCGTGCGCAAACCCGCCCGCCGGATCGGATTGGCCGCGGCCCCAAAGATCCGCTGCGACAACGCTTCCATGTGCACCGCCATCGCACGTTCGGCCCGGTCCGGGTCGCCGTCGACGATCGCATCGAGGATCGCGCGGTGCTCGACCAGTTGGGCGGCCCGGATATCCTCGTCGCGGCTGGCGATCGTGTCGACCAGCATCCACAACGGATGCTTTACCGGATCCATCAGCTCGCGGGTCAGCTCGGCCAGCACGGCGTTACCACCAAGTCGCGCCACCTCGCGATGGAACAGCTGGTTGCATTCACTGAACCGGTCGACGTTTCCCGGCGCCGATGCAGCCAGCTGCGCCTCCGCCTCGTCCAACACGTCGTTGAGATGGTCGCACTCGTCGCCGGACAGGCTCACAGCGCACAACCGCGCGGCCGCCGGTTCGAGCAGGCGCCGCACCTCGAGCACCTGCCGTGGCACAGAGTCGGCCGGCAGGGACAGCCCCAGACCAGGGCGGCTGTTAGGCGTTCTCACGAAGCACCCTGCGCCGGGACGCACATCGATGACCGCACCAAGCTCCAAGGCGAGCAGAGCTTCACGAACGGTGGCGCGGCTGACCGAGCATTGCTGGGCAAGAGCCCGCTCGTCGGGCAGGCGGTCGCCCGGCCGAAGATTACCGATGGCGATCGCATGCAACACCTCCTCAGCAACCGCCAAGTAGCGTCGCCGCGGCTGGCTCCCGGTCATCGGGAGATCATATTTCGCTTTCATCGATCACGGCGGCCACCGCTGCTGCCGCCCTGCGCACCGCGTCCTGGTCAGCGGGCGTCCAGTCCCGTTCGGCGATGCTGTGCGTGGACACCCAGCCACGCAGCGACCCGGCGCCGGGAACCGGTGCGAGGATCTGCGCGGCTACGCCGTAGACATCCCGCAACGCTTGCGGCGGAAACGGTGGAACATCGAAGTGCGGCTGGACCAGCAGCCGGCGGTGCTCGTCGAGCCAGCGGACCGTCTCCAAAGCGCGCTGGTCCAACGACGGATCCCAGCGAATCGACTTCACCCTGGGGCGCACGGCCTCGGCCGCCGGCAAATCCACATGCAGTCCGATGTCGGCGGCATCGAGCCGGGCGGTGACGCGATCAGCACCCGTCTCTGCCAGCAACCGGTCGCACAGAGACTGCAGATCGGCCCGGGCAACACCGTGCGCCAGCAGCGCACCGAAGCCGGCACAGCGCAACGGCACACCAATCCGGTGCGCGCCCCCGATACCGTCGCCGCGACACTGTCGAGAATCGGTACACCCACAGACTGTTCGACGTCAGCCTCCAGCAACGGCAGGGCACGCAGGTTGGTGCACACCACCGCCACCGCGTGGCAGTCGCTGCCGGCGACCCCGCCGATCATCGACTGCAACGTGGATATCGGGACCGCCCCGAAGGCGGCGTTGTCGCAGATCCCCAGATGCCGCCCACCGGAAACGGTGAGGCCTTCGGCGGCCAGCGTGCCCGTGATCTGCTCCACCACCGCAGGCACATACGGCGTGAGCAGGAAGAGCCGCAACGCCCCCAAGGCGTGGCAGGCATCCAGCAGCGCGAGGGTCGGCGACGTCGCGGGGATGCCGGTGGCGTCCTCGATCGCGACACGATCGCGCGGTCGTGATCCACGCCGAGCCAGCACCCCGACGTTCCCGCCCACACCAGCACGTCCACCCCGGCGTGCGCCAGCAACCGCGCCGCGGCGATCATCAGTTCGGGCTCAAACTGCCGCCCCGACGCCGGATTGGTGTCGATGTGGGTCACCGCGACGCGGGTCGCCACCAGCTCCAGGTCAGGCACAGCGCCTGCGACACGGGCGAGCTCAGGTTCGACCACGGTGTTCGACGACGGGACGATCAGCCCGACCCGCAGTGCGGTCACGGCTGACCCGGAAACGGGTGGCGCTCCCGGAACGCCGCCGCAGCCTGCTCGAACGGTACGAACGACACACCGTCGTGCTTTGACCAGTAGTTGATCAGCCGTTCGAGCATCAGCAGCGCTGCGGTCGGCCACTGACATCGGGGTGCAGCGTCACCGGGAAGACCGCATAGTCGAATTCACGATAGACCCAGTCGAATTGGTCGTTCCAGAGTTGTTCGACATCGCGAGGGTTGACGAATCCATGGCTGTTCGGCGACTGCTTGATGAACATCATCGGCGGCAGATCGTCGACGTACCAGTTCCCGCAGAACTCGACCAGGTCTATCTGCGGACCGCGGACCAGAGGCCGCATCCACGTCTCGGCAGGCTGCCAGTAGTCGATGTTCGTCCAGGTGTCACCCACCCGGGCATAGAACGGGACGAAATCGTTGTAGTTCTGCGAGTGGTCGTAGCGGAAACCGTTCCGCAGCAGCAGCGCCGCGGTCCGCTCCGACATCTCCCACCACGGGGCGACATACCCGCGTGGTGGCTGTCCGGCCAGCTCGACGATGAGCTCGATCGACTTGGCGAACACCGCCTCCTCCTGGCTTTCGCTGAGTTCGATCGGGTTCTCGTGCGAATAGCCGTGGGCGCCGATCTCATGGCCGGCGGCCGCCACCGCCGCGATCTGCTTTGGAAACGTCTCAATAGAATGCCCGGGGATGAACCAGGTGGTCGGGATCTGCAGCCGGTCGAACAACGTCACCAGTCGCGGCGTTCCCACCTCGCCGGCGAACATCCCGCGCTGGATGTCGTTGGGCGAGTCCTGCCCGCCATACGAGCCCAGCCAGCCCGCGACGGCGTCGACGTCGACACCGATACAGATCTGAATGTCCTTGGTACTCAGTGGAAGAGTCGGCTCGGCACCATGCAGCCGACCAC
>JAOPWT010000418.1 GCA_025965555.1 Mycobacterium sp. | reverse complement strand
GTCCCTCGACGGCGGGCATAGCTGGCGACAAGCCGACCTTCATCCTGCACCCAGCCGGTGGTCATGGCGGCCCTGGTCACTCACCGTCGACGTGAAACCCGGACCATTGAGTATTATCGCCCGGGCTTGGGATGACACCGGCATGCTACAGCCGGAGTCGACGGAATCGTTGTGGAATCCCCGCGGATACGGCAACGATGCCTGGGCCCGCGTTGAGCTAACAATCGTCTGACGTACCTGCACCGTCGCTCTGAAAGTGGCTAAGCAATCCACACTCCAGCGTCCATTATCCAGTCTCGATTTCATATTCGAATCGCCTTAGCCTCACCGCATTTCAGCCGCAGTGACGAAAGTTGCGGCGGAGCCCGGACGCGGATGCGCATACACCATCTGGATCCGTCGCGACGTCTGGACCACTAAGCCTCGATCCACCGAAAGATAGGCGAGTTGTCTGGGTGTCGATATGAGGAAAGTGCCCTCTGAGCTGGGATGATTGGTGTTCCTTACGCAACAATCGGTCCAGATCAGAAAGGGCACTTCCAGTGAAAGTGTCGCACAGGTTCGATCGTGATTCGGCGGTGTTCGACGACGACCATCTCGTGTCGTGCGCCGGGGTGGTGCCGGTGATGACTTTGGCCGCCCAGACCGGCCTGCCTGGCCTGCTGGCCGAGAAGGTTCATATCGCCGAACCGAAGATCAAGTCTGGGTCGGCGAACCCGGCACCGAAACTGGCCACGTTGATCGCGGCGATGTGCGCAGGCGCCGATTGCATCGATGATGTCGATGTGGTGCGCTCGGGCGGGATGAAGACCCGGTTCGGTGCCGTGTACGCACCGTCGCCGGTGGGAACGTTGTTGCGGGAGTTCAGTTTCGGGCATGCCCGCCAGTTGGAGTCGGTGCTGCGTGAGCATCTGGTTGCCTTGTGCGGTCGGATCGAGTTGCTGCCCGGGGCCGATCAGCGGGTGTTCGTCGACATCGATTCACTGCTGCGCCCGGTCTACGGGCACTCCAAGCAGGGCGCCTCCTACGGGCACACCAAGATCGCCGGCAAGCAAGTGCTGCGCAAGGGACTGTCGCCGTTGGCGACCACAATCAGCACCGCGGGCACCGCGCCGATGATCTCCGGGATGCGGCTACGCGCCGGGAAGACCGGGTCGGGCAAAGGCGCCGGACGCATGGTCGCCCAGGCGATCAGCACCGCCCGCGCCGCCGGGGTGCGCGGGCAGATCCTGGTCCGTGGCGATTCGGCCTACGGCAACCACAAGGTGGTCGCCGCCTGCAGGCGCCACGGCGCGCAGTTCTCGCTGGTGATGACCCGCAACACCGCGGTCGACCGCGCCATCGCCGCGATCGACGAGGCAGCCTGGACACCGGTGTCCTATCCGGGTGCGGTGCGCGATCCCGACACCGGCGCCTGGATCTCTGATGCCGAGGTCACCGAAATCGGCTACACCGCTTTCGCATCCACACCGGATCCGGTCACCGCCCGTCTGGTGGTGCGCCGCGTCAAGGACGCCCGCAACCGCGATGCACTGTTCCCGGTGTGGCGGTATCACCCGTTTTTCACCAACACCGACCTGCCCGTCGCCGACGCTGACATCACCCACCGCCAGCACGCGATCATCGAAACCGTGTTCGCCGATCTGATCGACGGGCCGCTGGCCCACATCCCGTCGAGCGGGTTCGGCGCCAACTCGGCCTGGATCCTGTGCGCGGCGATCGCGCACAACCTGCTGCGCGCTGCCGGTGTCCTGGCCGGTGACCGGCACACCCGAGCCCGCGGCTCGACGCTGCGGCGCCAGATCGTCAACGTCCCTGCCCGGCTGGCCCGCCCGCAACGCCGACCGATCCTGCACCTGCCCACCCACTGGCCCTGGTCGAAGGCCTGGCTTGCACTGTGGCGCAACACCATCGGGTACTCACCGCCACTGGCCATCACCGTCTGACCACCCGCCGAAAGGCCCGACCGGAGCACACAGGAAAAGCTGGGCAGACCAGCAGAACGCCGCTGCCCAGAACCCGACATCAAGATCAACCGCTCGCCGGCCTCGTCAACTCCAGCTCATCGGTGGATCGAGGCTTAGTAACCATGAGCGGTCCATTCTCATAGAAGCAGCCTTACGCCTGGCCGAGGACTCCCGTTCTCGCGCAAAATGTCGTCTGGCTTCGCAACCGCTTGCCCGCGCAGGCGGCCCTGGAGATGCTCGCCGAAGGCGGTAGCGGGCTCGACGCGGCCCTGGCCGCCGCGGTCACACTGACTCTTGTCGAGCCGGTGTCGAACGGCATCGGCTCGGCCGCCTTTGCAATCGTCTGGGACGGACGGCAATTACACGGATTTAATGCCTCCGGCCGATCACCCGCGGCATGGACGCTCGGCGTGCACCTGCAGATCGAGGCGCTGAAGCTCGCGTTCGCCGACGCGCTTGCCTACGTCGCGGACATCGATCACATACAAGTTCGGCCGGGACAACTCCTTGACAAGGGATACCTGAAGCAGCGCTCGACGCTGATCGACCGGACCCATACGAAAGGTGTGACAGCGGGAACTTCACCCAAGGGCGGCACCGTCTACCTCACCGCTGCCGATGCTTCCGGGCTGATGGTTCCAATGATCCAGTCCAACTACATGGGCTTCGGCTCGGGTGGGGTGGTGCACGGCACCGGGGTATCGCTGCAGAACCGCGGCACAGGCTTTGTCACGACACCCGGGCACCCTAACCTTGTCGGCGCAAACAAGCGTCCGTACGATGGCCCGCGCTTCCGTTGGCTGCAGGACATGCAAGTGAGCGTCGAGGGGGCTTTCCGCCGGCGACGCTGGAGGAGCTGCGCCGTCCGGCCATGAGATCGTCACGGTCGATGACTACCACCAATTCGGCAGCTGGCAGGCGATCTGGCGCCTCGATGACGGTTACCGCGCGGCCAGGATCCGCGCCGCGACGGCTAGGCCGCCGGCCCTCTGATGAAGGCCGCCGATCGATGTCCAATACATCGTGTCCTGGGTCGCGGAACCCGACCAGTCCGCCGGTTCTTGCAGATTGAGCGCCGCCGAGACGGCCGCCACCTCAGAGCAGGAATGCTTCGCCGCCGTAGGGATAGAAGCTGACGGGCGGAGGGGCGTCGTTGATCTGCGCATTGCCCGGTGACTGGCAGATGGTCCCCGGTCCAACCGTGGAGCAGGATTGCCCGGTATCGGCCGCGGCGATTGGAGCGGCGAGGATCGCTACCGCGGCAGCTGCCGCTCCGAACAGCGGTGCGATGTAGGTCATTTTGATGCGCATGGTGCCTTCTCTCGATTAACGGTTCCCATCTTGCTAATCCCACGATGGCCTTTGACATAGCGCTTGTCGCCCCTGCTGACCCCCATCGAAGTACCCACTGACTGGAATTCTTCGTACGGGCTAGCGGCCGCACCCACGCGAATTGAGCCTTGCATTCTCTCGAGACAAGACCGGCTGGCCGAAGTTGCCTCGACAGGCTGCTGTCTCGCCCGGCATTCGCCAATCATCGGCGGTCGGAGAATCGTATGTCCAGGCTTCGCAGATAGGTCGGTAGCCCCGCATCCTGCACCGGAATGAGGTGCGCCGGGGCGCCCGACTCGTTGAAATGCGGATGCCACAGCCCAGGTGGCGTGACGAACGCGCCACCCGCCTCCCAATCGACGCGGGTCGGAGTGACTATGTCGCCCCAGGTGTCCAGCCGGCTGCCCCAGTAGCGTGTAGCAGCCGGGCGCTGCAACGGCGTAGAGTTCGCCGCCGAACGCCTTGATCGGATCTTGGAAGTCTGGCCGGGATCCGATCGGGTTCGCGGCCTTGGAATAGTCGAAGTATCGTTCGTTCTCAGCCCAGGCCTCTAAGCGCCCTTCGAAGCCGTACTCGGCGACATTTGTCATTGGCGCAGGAATTGTCGGATCCAACGCGTCCACGTCGATTCCGTTCTTCGGGGGCGTCGCTGAGTGACCTTCGTCAGTTCGGCGCGCACGGCCTCGTCTCAGCCGTCCGGTCGACTGTCAAAGCCACATCGGCGCCAGCAAGAAGTACTGAGTAGCGCTGGCAGGAGCCAGCAATGGGCGTCAGCAGTGACGACATGAGATCGCTCAGGACCGACTATGGCTAAGAGAGCAGGAATCGCGCTGACCAACAACCGCAGCGCCGAACCCACTAAGGCCAGGTATGAACGTCCTTCTAGTAGGCGGGGTCGAGCCGTCGCTCGCCAATGCTGTGGAGGCGAAATATGAAGCGCTGCAGCTGCCTAACGATGCCACCCGTACCGCCTTTCTCGCGAAGCACGGAGCATCGATCACCGCCGTCGTCGACGGTGGGTCGCCTGGAGTAGACGCCGATCTGATGGAGGCGCTGCCCAATCTCGGCGCGATCGTGCACCAGGGAGTCGGCTACGAAACCATCGACGTCGACGCGGCGCGCCGACTCGGCATCGGGGTGAGCAATACCCCCGACGTGATCAACGACACCGTTGCCGACACAGCCGTTGGTTTGATGCTGGCGACGATGCGCGGCCTGTGTATGGCAGACAGCTTTGTCCGCTCCGGCCGGTGGCATCTCGGCGGCGGTTATCCGCTGGGCAGAGACCTAAGCGGTTCACGGGTCGGTATTCTCGGCCTTGGCCGCATCGGATTGGCCATCGCGCAGCGACTCGTCGGCTTTGATTGCGCCATCGCCTATCACAATCGCCGCCAAGTACCCGGCACCCCGTTCCGCTACGTTGCTTCGCCGGTCCAGCTGGCCGAGTCGGTGGACGTGCTGGTTGTTGCGACCGTTGGCGGCACAGAAACCAAACACCTCGTGAACCGGGCGGTCTTGGAGGCTCTCGGACCGTACGGCTATGTCATCAACATCGCCCGCGGCAGCGT
>JAOPWT010000396.1 GCA_025965555.1 Mycobacterium sp. | reverse complement strand
ACTGGCCATTACGTTGCACACGTCGCTGATCAAGTCCGCCGTGCGCGACGTTCTGGATCGCTGAGGATTAGACTCGGCACGACGGCTTGCGGCGCGGAGGGCAGACACAGATGGGCGAAGTTCGTGTGATCGGCATTCGCGTGGAACAGCCTCAGAACCAGCCGGTTCTGTTGCTGCGAGAGTCCAACGGTGACCGCTATCTTCCGATCTGGATCGGGCAGACGGAAGCGCAGGCCATCGCGCTCGAGCAGCAGGGCGTCGAACCCGCCCGCCCGCTCACCCACGATTTGATCCGTGATTTGATCACCGCTCTCGGGCATTCACTCAAGGAAGTTCGCATCGTCGATCTGCAGGAAGGCACCTTCTACGCCGACCTGGTGTTCGACCGCGACATCAAGGTCTCGGCGCGGCCCTCCGACTCCGTGGCGATCGCCATGCGAGTGGGCGTCCCGATCTACGTCGAAGAGGCCGTGCTGGCCGAGGCGGGGCTGTTGATTCCCGACGAGTCTGACGAAGAGACCACCGGCGCGGTCCGCGAGGACGAAGTCGAGAAGTTCAAGGAATTCCTCGACAGCGTGTCGCCGGACGACTTCAAGGCCACCTGACCCCGATAGTCACGGATGCGTCTCACGCTCTCGACACGCGCAGCCGGTTTCATCGATCCCTGTCGGGGGCAGCCATACTTTGATCGCTACGAGAGGCAGTGAGTGCCGAGCAGGGAGCGTATGCTCGACATACTCGAGAGCTCGGAGCAAACGTGCTGAACCGTCAATCGATGGCTTCGAGGCACGGATCCAGTTCGATCGGCGAGAGGATGGGCAGTGGGAGACACGCCACGTCAGGAGCAGTTGGATCTCACCTCCAGCAGCACGCCGGAGCCGGTGGTCTCAGCAGCCCCTAGCGAACCCGTTCAGGCGGGCCTGTTTCCCGACGACTCCGTACCCGACGAACTGGTCGGCTACCGCGGCCCCAGTGCCTGCCAGATCGCGGGCATCACGTACCGCCAGCTGGACTACTGGGCCAGGACGTCGCTGGTGGTTCCGTCGATCCGCGGCGCGGCTGGATCCGGTAGCCAACGGCTCTACTCGTTCAAGGACATCCTGGTACTGAAGATCGTCAAAAGGCTTCTCGACACCGGCATCTCGCTGCACAACATCCGGGTTGCCGTGGATCACCTGCGCCAGCGCGGCGTCAAGGACCTCGCCAACATCACGTTGTTCTCCGATGGCACCACGGTCTACGAGTGCACATCCGCCGAAGAGGTCGTCGACCTCCTCCAGGGTGGGCAGGGCGTCTTCGGCATCGCGGTATCGGGCGCCATGCGCGAGCTCACCGGTGCCATCGCGGACTTCCCCGGCGAGCGGGCCGACGGCGGGGAGTCGATTCCCAGCCCCGAGGACGAGCTCGCGTCGCGGCGCAAGCACCGCGACCGCAAGATCGGCTGATCCGCTTCACTTCCCGGGTCGCTCCGCTCCTGCCCTCCGCACCCCCCTCCGGTAGACTCGCCAACGCATCGCCCCCACGCGGGAGAGTTCCGTCGCCGCCAGCCACGGACGCCGAAGGAGCAACACCTCTCCGTCAACCTCTCAGGCACCAGGACCGCGCGGAGCCACGATGCCTCTGGAAAGTGGCGAGTTCTTCTTTTCGCCCGCCCATGGGGAAAGGCGCGTGCGGCACCAGCCGGTTCGCCGAATCTCTCAGGCACCCGCTACGGGTCGACGACAGAGGGAGAGGACCGCTAGCGGTTCCACGCCCCGACGTGTGAGAGGTCCTCCCTTGTCTGGTTCGACTCATGACCACCACCAGCCTCGCTTCTCCGATCGGCACATCGGACCGGACGCCGATGCGGTTGCCACGATGCTCAAGGTCATCGGGGTGGACACTCTCGGTCAGCTCGCCGAAAAGGCGCTGCCCACCGGCATTCTCGACGGCCTGACGGCCGACGGCTTGGCACCCGGACTCGACCAGCTGCCGCCGCCGGCCACCGAGGAGCAGTCGCTGGCCGAACTGCGCGCGATGGCCGACTCGAACACCGTCGCCGTCTCGATGATCGGACAGGGCTACTTCGACACGCTGACCCCGCCGGTGTTGAAGCGCAACATCCTGGAGAATCCCGCGTGGTACACGGCCTACACGCCGTACCAGCCCGAGATCAGCCAGGGCAGGCTCGAGGCGTTGCTGAACTTCCAGACGATGGTCGAGGATCTGACGGGTCTCGAGGTGGCCAATGCGTCGATGCTCGACGAGGCCACCGCCGCCGCCGAAGCCATGACTCTCATGCACCGGGCCGTCAAGAGCTCGGCGAACACCCTCGTCGTGGATACGGACGTCTACCGCCAGACCGCCGCGGTGCTGGCCACCAGGGCCGCTCCGCTCGGCATCGAAATCGTGACGGCCGACCTGCGTGCCGGACTGCCCGATGGCGACTTCTTCGGCGTCATCGTCCAACTCCCCGGCGCCAGTGGCGCAGTGGTCGACTGGACCGATCTGATCGCCAAGGCGCACGACCGAGGCGCCCTCGTCGCCGTCGGCGCCGACCTGTTGGCACTCACCCTGATCACCCCGCCCGGCGAACTCGGTGCCGACGTCGGCTTCGGAACCACCCAACGCTTCGGCGTGCCAATGGGATTCGGCGGCCCACACGCGGGTTACCTCGCCGTGCACACCAAGCACGCGCGCCAGCTACCCGGCCGCCTGGTTGGTGTGTCGGTTGACTCCGACGGCTCGCTGGCTTACCGACTCGCGCTGCAGACCCGTGAGCAGCACATCCGGCGCGACAAGGCCACCAGCAACATCTGCACGGCCCAGGTGCTGTTGGCGGTGATGGCGGCCATGTACGCCAGCTACCACGGCGCCGACGGATTGACCGCGATCGCCCACAAGGTGCACGGCAATGCGCTTGCCGTCGCGGTCGGACTGACCGAGGCAGGCGTGGAGGTGGTGCACGACGCGTTCTTCGACACCGTGCTGGTCCGCGTTCCCGGCAGGGCCGAGGAGATCCGCACGGCAGCCAAGGCCCGCGGCATCAACCTGTGGCTCGTCGACGCCGACCACGTCTCGGTGTCGTGTGACGAGGCCACCACCGCCAGCCACGTCGAAGACGTCCTCTCCGCGTTCGGCGCCACCCGCGGCGGCCATCACTGGACCGGTCCGGAGATCGCCACGCGCACGTCGCCGTTCCTCACCCACCCGGCCTTCACCAGGTATCGCACCGAGACCGAGATGATGCGCTACCTGCGTTCGCTCGCGGACAAGGACATCGCGTTGGACCGAAGCATGATTCCGCTGGGATCGTGCACGATGAAGCTCAACGCCGCGGCCGAGATGGAGCCGATCACCTGGCCGGAGTTCGCCCGCCAGCACCCGTTCGGACCCGACACGGACACGCCGGGGCTGCGCAAGCTGATCGCCGACCTCGAAGGCTGGCTGACTCAGCTCACCGGCTACGACTCGGTGTCCCTGCAACCGAATGCCGGCTCACAGGGTGAGTACGCGGGACTGCTCGCCATCCAGGCCTATCACCTGAGTCGGGGGGACTCGCAGCGCAACATCTGCCTGATCCCGTCGAGTGCCCACGGCACCAACGCGGCGTCCGCCGCGCTTGCAGGCATGCGCGTCGTCGTGGTCGCCTGTCGTGAGAACGGCGACGTCGACCTCGACGACCTTCGCGACAAGGTCGCCGAACACGCGGAAGCCATTGCGGCGCTGATGATCACCTACCCCTCGACGCACGGGGTGTACGAGCACGACGTCGAGGAGATCTGCGCCGCCGTGCACGACGTCGGCGGACAGGTGTACGTCGACGGCGCGAACCTCAATGCCCTCGTCGGCTTGGCCCGGCCCGGTCGGTTCGGCGGCGACGTCAGCCACCTCAATCTGCATAAGACGTTCTGCATCCCGCACGGCGGCGGCGGTCCCGGCGTCGGACCGGTCGCGGTGCGCAGCCACCTCGCCCCGTACCTCCCGGGACATCCGCTGGCCGACGAGCTCACCGACACCTACACCGTGTCGGCCGCTCCGTACGGTTCCGCGTCGATCCTGCCGATCACGTGGGCCTACATCCGCATGATGGGCGCGCCCGGTCTGCGGGCCGCGACGCTCACCGCGATCGCCTCGGCCAACTACATCGCCCGCCGCCTCGACGAGTACTACCCGGTGCTCTACACGGGGGAGAACGGCATGGTCGCCCACGAGTGCATCCTCGACCTGCGCCCCATCACCAAGAGCACCGGCGTGACGGTCGACGACGTGGCAAAGCGCTTGGCGGACTACGGCTTTCACGCTCCGACGATGAGCTTCCCCGTCGCGGGCACGCTGATGGTGGAGCCCACCGAGAGCGAGAGCCTGGCCGAGGTGGACGCCTTCTGCGAGGCCATGATCGCGATTCGCGCCGAAATAGACCAGGTCGGATCGGGCGCCTGGCCGGTCGACGACAACCCGCTGCGCGGCGCCCCGCACACGGCCGAGTGCCTGGTGGTCGAGGATTGGAGTCACCCGTACACCAGGGAGCAGGCGGCGTACCCGTTGGGGAAGGGTTTCCGGCCCAAGGTGTGGCCGCCGGTGCGCCGCATCGACAGTGCTTACGGCGACCGCAATCTGGTGTGCTCCTGCCCGCCCGTGGAGGCCTTCGCCTAACCTTGGGCCGTGCCTTCCCAGCTGCCAGGAACCGTTCGGGACTGGCTCGACGGCGGACACTTCGTCGAGACCGGTGCGGGGTCGGTGTTCGTCCGCGCGGCGGCCGGCACCGGCCCGACGATGCTCCTGCTGCACGGCTACCCGTCGAGTTCCTACGACTACCGCGACGTGGTGGCACACCTTGGTGATCGCGCCTGGGTGACGATGGACTTCCTGGGCTTCGGCCTGTCCGACAAACCGCGGCCGCACCGGTACAGCCTTCTGGAGCAGGCCGATCTGGTGGAAGCCGTCGTAGCAGCCAAGGTGTCGGGTCCGGTGGTGCTGGTCGCCCATGACATGGGTACGTCGGTCACCACGGAGCTACTGGCTCGAGACCTCGAGGGCCGCTTGGGTTTCGACCTGCAGGCGACGGTTCTGACCAACGGCAGCGTGATTCTGGAGCGGGCGTCCCTTCGCCCGATTCAGAAGCTGCTCCGCGGACCCTTCGGGCCGATCGCCGCCCGGCTGGCCAACCGGCGGATGTTCGTCAAGGGATTCGGGGAGCTCTTCAGCTCCGAGCACCCGCTGTCCGCCGAGGAGGCCGACGCGCAGTGGGCGCTGCTGTCGCATCACGACGGGCACCGCATCGCGCACCTGCTGATCTCCTATCTCGACGAGCGGGTGCGCTACGCCACACGCTGGCACGGCGCGGTGCGGGACTGGCCGAAACCACTCGGATTTCTCTGGGCGCGCGACGATCCCGTCGCGACGGTCAACGTGCTGGCGGGCCTGCGCGAACTGCGGCCCGCCGCCGAGGTGGTCGAGCTCGCGGGCGTCGGCCACTATCCGCAGGTCGAGGTGCCCGACGTCTTCACCGAGCGTGCGCTGCACCTGCTCGGCGGCTAGCCGAGCGCCGTCGTGAGCGCGGTCGTGAGATCCGGACCCGCCGAACTGTTCAGGTTCTGGTAGTCGCCGCCCGTCGCCTGTGCCACCGCTTCCCAGGTGGCGCGGTCGGGGTCACCGCCGAAGTCGATGACGTTGACCGCAACCGGCCGGGCCTGATTGAAGTTCTGCCGGATGAAGTCCTGCAGACCGGGACCGTCGAGCGACTGGTCGGTGTGCGGCCCCGACGTGATCACCAGCACCGAATTGGGTTGACCTTCACGGAAGTTCGAGACCGCGTCCGGGTACAGCGACCGCAGCGTCGTGAAGGACACCGCGCCGCCGTTGCTGGCCACCTGACCGTTCAGATTGTTGGTGAGTACCGTCGAGCGCGGTTGGCCGCCGAGCTGTTCGTCGAGCGGTCCCATCGCCACCTCGGAGCGTCCCGCCACCCCGTCGAACGTCCACAACCCGACGGCCGAACTCGCAGGCAGCGCCTGCAGGCGCGCGTTGAGCGCGGCGGTGACGTTGGCCAGCCTGGACTTGCCGCCCTCGCCCGCGGTCATCGACTGGTCGAGCAGGACGGTCACGGCGGGGTTTTGAGCAGGTGTGCTGACGAGGTTGGCCAACGTGGCACGCATGCCGCTGTCACCCACCGACAGGGGTGCCGACAGCGAGGCGAAGTCGGTCACGTCACTCTGCGGCGCATTGGTGCCCTCGGCACGGAAGCCTGCTTGCGCCAAACTCGCGAGGGCCTCCGGCTTGCGCAGGAAGCGGGCGAACTCGCTTGCCGCGCTTACCTGTTCCTGGCTCAGCCAGGTGCCCGCGAGCAGTACGGTCGGGTAGTCGGCGATGGCCGCAGGCCCCGGCGGCAGCCAAGAGGCCAGCTGGCCCTTGGCATCGGATTGCGTGCCCCGCTGGTAGATCTGCTGCTCGGTGGCGACCACCGCGTGCACGTCAGCCGAGGCGGGATTGCCTGCCTTGATCAAGGCGTCCATGGCCGTCGAGGTCTTGTCGTCGGCGAGTTTGGGTTGCCCCGCCATCAAACTGGCGATCGCGTTGGCACCGGATGTCGGGGGCTGACCCTGAGGTGCCGATGCCGACGCGACGGCCTCGGCGGCCAGATACGTGGCATCGCTGTCGTCGGTCAGCGGCAGCGCCAGCCGCAGGGATCCCCAACCGGGCAGGTTCAAGCCATCCAACGAGGTGGCATTGCTCTGCAGGGCGGGCAGGGTTCCCCAGTTCTGTTGAGCCAGCGCGTTCTTCAATTGCGGTCGCACGGCGAGCATCACCGGTGAGGTGACCAGTGAACGGCTGTCGCTCACCGTCTTCGCACCGGTGGACGCCTCGAGACGGGCCTCGGAGATCGAGCTGCCGGGAATCCACAGTGCGGGGCGCTCACCCAGATCGGCGGGCCACGGGCCGACGAAGCCGTTGACCACCTGCTCGGAGTCGGCGGACTTCACCCCGACCTTGACGCACTTGTCCCCGACGGGGTCCGCGGACTGGTTGTACTTGTCGGCCAGCGGAGTGATCTGGCCGGCGATCGCCGGATCGACGATCACCGCGACGGCGACCTCACCGGCCACGCACCGGGCCGCGCCTGCCTGCGAGCGGTGCGACAGCGCATCGCCGAAGAAGCGCCACGCGATGACGGCGCCGACGACCACGACGACGGTCACCAGGGCCACGATCACACTGACACTGACACCGCGCCGATTGGGTTGGATCGCGCGGTGGCTACCCGTCCATTCGCTGTTGTCCCAGTCACGACGGTTGGGTGAAGGCGGCGAGGCGAACGCGTGCGTCGCGGGTTCCGGCTCCTCGAGATACGAGTAGTCGCTGCCTGCGCCTGGCGGCCCGGCGCCGGGCCGCCAGTAGTCGGCATCCTCGTCACGCAGGTCACCGGGCGCGCCGTAGGCCGGCTCGTCATAGCGGTCGTCGTCATAGCGGTCGTCGTCATAGCCGTCGTCGTAACCGGCGTCGTAGTCGTCGGTTTCGTAGTCGGCGTCGGCGTCCCTGCCGGAAGGAGCCCCGTGCTGATCGTCGGCGTACCGACCGTCAGACTCCGCGTCCCCGGAGCCCTCGGGTTCGGGAACGCTGTGCCTGCCCAATTCCTAACCCCTGTACTCGTTGAGTCGACTCGTCACCCGGCCCCGCCGAAGTCTAGTCACTGGTTGGCGTGACGAGCTTTGAACTCCCGGCGACGGCGATGCAGGATCGGCTCGGTGTAGCCGTTGGGCTGGTCGGCGCCGGACAGGATCAGCTCTTGGGCCGCCTCGAACGCGATGCTTGCCTCGGGGTCGGGCGCCATCGGCAGATAGTCGGGGTCCTTGGCGTTCTGCTCGTCGACCACGACCGCCATCCGCCGAAGGCTGGCCTTGACGTCCTCTTCGGTGATGACGCCGTGGCGCAGCCAGTTGGCCAGTAGCTGGCTCGAGATGCGCAGGGTGGCGCGGTCCTCCATCAGCGCGACGTTGTGGATGTCGGGCACCTTGGAGCAGCCGACGCCCGCGTCGATCCATCGCACGACGTAGCCGAGGATCGACTGACAGTTGTTGTCGACCTCCTCGCGGATCTCTTCGGGGGCCCAGGCGAGCTCCTTGGCCAGCGGGATCGTCAGCAGCTGGTCGAGCGTGGTCCTGGCGGTTCCCCGGTCGCTGCGCTCCTGCCCTTCGGATTTCTTCGCTGCGAGTTCCTTCTGCACCTCGAACACGTCGACCTGGTGGTAGTGCATGGCGTGCAACGTCGCGCCCGTCGGTGATGGCACCCACGCGGTGGTGGCGCCCGCCTTGGGCTGACCGATCTTCTGCTCCACCATGTCGGCCATCAGCTCGGTCATGGCCCACATGCCCTTGCCGATCTGCGCCTTGCCGGAGAATCCCGTCGCCAGACCGGTGTCGACATTGGCGTCCTCATAGGCCTTGATCCAGGGCTGGCTCTTCATGGCGCCCTTGCGGACCATCGGCCCGGCCTCCATCGAGGTGTGTATCTCGTCACCCGTGCGGTCCAGGAAGCCGGTGTTGATGAACACCACGCGGTCGGCCGCGGCCTTGATGCACGCCTTCAGGTTCAGCGTGGTGCGCCGTTCCTCGTCCATGATGCCGACCTTCATGGTGGCCTGGGGCAGGCCGAGCACGTCCTCGACGCGGCTGAACAGCTCGCACGTGAACGCGACTTCGTCGGGTCCGTGCATCTTCGGCTTGACGATGTAGATCGAGCCGGTGCGGCTGTTGAGCAGTGGCCCGTTGTCGTCGTCGGCCTTCAGGCCGTGCACGGCGATGAGGCCGGTGAACAGCGCGTCCTGGATACCCTCTGGCACCTCGTTGCCGTCGGCGTCGGTGATCGCGTCGTTGGTCATCAGATGCCCGACGTTGCGGACGAACAGCAGGCTGCGACCGGGCAGCGTCAGCTCACCGCCATCTGGAGCGGTGAAGGTGCGGTCCTCGTTGAGCACGCGGGTGAACGACTTGCCGCCCTTGCTGACCTCCTCGGTCAGGTCGCCGCGGTTCAGGCCGAGCCAGTTGCGGTAGCCGAGCACCTTGTCGTCGGCGTCGACGGCTGCGACGGAGTCCTCGAAGTCCATGATCGTGGTGATCGCGGACTCCAGCACGACGTCCTTGACGCCGGCCTTGTCGGTCGAGCCGACGGGGGAGTCCGGGTCGATCAGGATCTCGACGTGCAGGCCGTGGTGCACCAGCAGCACCGACGTTGGGGCATCCGCCTCGCCGAGGTAGCCGGCGAACTCGTCGGGGTTGGCGAGCCCGACCGAGAGCCCGTCGCCGAGGGTGACCAGCAGCTGCCCGTCGTCGATCGTGAAGCCGGTGGCATCGACGTACGACCCGGAGGCCAGCGGTACCGAATCATCGAGGAACTTGCGGGCGTAGGCGATGACCTTGTCGCCACGCACCTGGTTGTATCCGCCGCTGCCCTTCTCGGCGCCATCGGTCTCGGGGATCACGTCGGTGCCGTACAGCGCGTCGTACAGCGAGCCCCACCGGGCGTTGGAGGCATTCAGTGCGAAGCGGGCGTTGAGGATCGGCACCACCAGCTGCGGACCAGCGGTGCTGGTGATCTCGGTGTCGACGCCCGAGGTGGTGATGGAGAAGTCCTCGGGTTCGGGCTGCAGGTAACCGATCTCGGTGAGGAACTCCCGGTACTCGGCATGGTCGAACGGTCCGATGACGCGCTGACGATGCCACTTGTCGATCTGCGCCTGCAGGTCGTCCCGTCGCGCGAGCAGATCCTGGTTCTGGGGAGCCAGATCCGTGACGACCTTGTCCACGCCCGCCCAGAAGCTGTCGGGGTCTACGCCGGTGCCCGGCAACGCCTCGTTGGTGATGAAGTCGTGCAGCACACGTGCCACGCGCAGGTTTCCAACGGTCACGCGATCGGTGGTCATGGTTTCCTCTCTGAAGCGTCGATCAAGCTTACCCGTGGGTAATAGGGGCCAATTGGACTGTCGGACGCGTCAGGACGCCGGCGCGGCTCCCGGCAGGGGGACGGCGGGCACCGTGGGCGTCCCCAGTCGGCCCGCGAGCCAGGGCAACGCGGCGGTGAAGACCTTGGCGGCCGACCCGAAGTCGTGGTCGCCGCCGACGGGGACCACTGCGCACGGGATGCCGTCACTACTGGCCAGCGGGCATAGATAGTTCGCGACCGCGGCGTGATCCTCGGGGTCGAGATCGTCGGGATTCTGACCGGTCGGCGGGTCCGAGCTCGCTGGGTGGTAGACCGTCGGTCCCGTGGTGGAGATGGCGAACCAGCCCGACAGTCCGTCGTACTGGCCGTGCGTCGCCATCACCGTGGCGGGCTCGAACACCCCGAATGCCGTTGCGTCACCGCCGAAGAGCCGGGCGATGGTCTGTTCCCTCGACCCCGCGTTCGGAGCAAGTCCACCGTCGATGTCGACGAAGGCGGAGAACATCTCGGGGTGCATCACCGTGGTCAGCAGCGCGCAGGTGCCGCCGGATGACCACCCCACGATGCCCCAGTGCGCCCGGTCGGGGCTCACGTCGAAGTGCGAGATCACATAGGGGACCACGTCCTTGGTGAGGTGATCGGCGGCATTACCGCGAGGACCGTTCACGCACTCGGTGTCGTTGCTGAACTCTCCGCTGGTGTCGACGAACACCAGCACCGGCGCGTTGCCACCGTGGCCTGCCGCGAAGTCGTCGACGGTCTGCTGCGCGCCGCCCGTGGTCGGCCAGTCCATGGGGTGACCGAACTCACCACCCGCCATGATCACGACCGGCAGGTGAGGCGGAGATTCGCCGGCGAACCAGGCGGGCGGTAGATACACCAGCTCGTCACGATGCCGGAAACCCGACGCGTCGTCGCCGATCCTCACCGACACCAGCACGCCGCGCGTGGGTTGCACATGACGCCGCCGCATGTCCAGCGCGCCAGCCTCATCGGTCTGGCTGGGCAACGGTGCGCCGGTGACCCGGCCGAGTGCCGAACTCACCGTCGGCAGATACCCGGTCCACGCGTCGACGCCGAGAGCCACGCACAACGCGCACAACGGAATCGCGACGATCGACGCCACCCGGCGCCACCAGCGGGCACCCCGCCAACCCGCCGCCGCGACCGCGACCGCCAGTCCGGTCAGCGCGATCCACGGCCACAGCACGACGGGCGCGGGATCATCGGACAGCGCCAGATAGCCGACCAGCCAGTACGCCGCGCACGCCAGTGCGATCCCGACGCCGGCGGCCAGCGGAACCCACCTCGAACGCCACTTCCTGGAGCGCCAACCGACCGCGGCGACGAGGACGACGGCGGCGATCACCTGCACGAGGATCGGAAGCCAACCACGCGTCAGGGAGAGTTCCACCAGCCATGTATCGCAAATGTGCTCGTGAACCAGCTGGGTGCTCGTGTCAGCTGGTACTGGGCGCCGTCTGCGCCGGGCAGTCGTTCTGCGCGGGAACCCCGTTAAAGCGGTAGCTGATCCATCCGATCAGCCCTGCCGTGGGATCGCCGTCCTCGGGCGCGCTTGACGAGATGACGTCACCCATCGCGCAGGCCCTGGCCAGCGCCGCGTCGATCTGGTCAGGCGGGATCAGTCCGTCCGGTGCGTCGCGCACGATCACCATCGGCGCCGCGGTCGGGGCCTGGGGCAGCGACGTCTTGTGCAGATAGCCCCGGAGTACCTGTGTCGCGTCGTCGCCGTCGGGACGCAGATCGTCGGGCCCCATCTGCTCGGCGACCCGCGACCGGTCCCGGTAGGCCTGACCCCAACACGCCGACAACACGTCCCAGTTGTCCTTGACCACGCCGTGCCGATACGCGTCGGGGTTGAAGTCGACGTATTCCTTGGCCAGTGCGGCGAGGAACTGCTGCAACGTCAACTGTTGATCGCGGGTGAGGGTGCCTGCGGCGGCCGCGTCGGCCAAGCCGTCGAGGACGGCGGTCGGCCGGACCGCGATGGCGCCGGCCAGGGTCAGCCCACCGCGGTAGTCCGTCGTCAACTCGTTGGCTGCCCAGGCTGCCTGGCCGCCCTGCCCGATGCCGTAGGCGACCCACGTGTCGGACACGTCGGGCACGACCTTGCGGGCGGCCCGCACCGAGTCGATGAGGTCGTAGCCCTCGGTCGTCGAGTCGAGGAATGGGTGGTAGCTGCCGGTGTGTCCCAGTCCCTGGTAGTCCGGCACGGTCACCACGAAACCTGCGTCGACGAGTGTGGTGACGGCCGGCGCCGAGCCGAGAAGGGTGGGGGAGGCCGAGGGTGCGCATTCGGGTTGAATGCCGGTCGCGGGATGCCCGAACGCGACGACCTTCCATCCGCCGGGTGGCGGATCACCCTTGGGTACGAACACCGTTCCCGATACCTGCGGGTGACTGTCGTTGATGCCCGAGGTGGACAGGTAGGTGATCTTGGCGGCGAGGGCGGTCACGTCGCGCAGTTGCGGGTCGAGGTCGGGGATCGATTCCGCCGCGACCAGGGTGCCGGGCCCGCTCCCGCCGAAGTCGCCGGCCAGGGTGGCACCCCGCGGCGGCGCGGTGCGATCAGCTGGTTGGCCGCCGCACGCCGCGAGTAACACTGTGGCACAACCCAATACCGCCCCCACGGCAGCACGTCGCCGCACTCGTCCTCACCTCCCACCGGCCCGATCGTTGCGAAGGCAATGAACTGGGCCAAGGGTAATCTGGTGAACTGTGATCCAACTGGACGATTGGTTGGAGCGTCGTGCTCGCCACCAGAGCAGGGCAACGGCGCTCCTGGGCCCCTACCTGCGCCAACGCGCGGAGGGCGTGGCGCATCCGGTGATCGACTTCCTCTTCACCTACTACAACCTCACCCCCGGTCAGCTCCGGAGGTGGCACCCTGGCTACGGAGTCACGCTCACCGGCCGTGCGGCGACGGGGGAGTACGGCGAGCTCCGCGGCTATCGGCGCACCGGATCGGGTGTCAGCGTCGATCCCGAGTACCTGGTGCGGCGTCGTGGCACGTTGGACTACGTGGTGCGACTCTTGACCGCCACTGCGGGCAGGCCCGCCAACCTGGGCTGCTTCGGGCTGCACGAGTGGGCGATGCTCTATCGCGCGGACCCCGGGCAGATCCGCCATCGGACGCCCTTGCGACTCGGCCAGGTCGGGACTGACGCCGTGGTCGAGTCAATGCCCTTGCGCTGCACCCACTTCGACGCATACCGCTTCTTCACCGCACCGGCGCGCCCCATGAACGCGACCGAACCGACGCGGTCCACGCAGCTCGCCACCGAGCAGCCCGGTTGCCTCCACGCCGGAATGGACCTCTACCGATTCGCGGCAAAGCTGCTCCCACTGGTCAGTTCCGATGTGCTCTGGGAGGCGTTCGAGTTGGCCTACGAAGCACGCGAGCTGGACACGCGTGCGTCGCCCTACGACCTCCGTGGGTACGGCTACGACCCGGTGCCGATCGAGACGCCCGCCGGCCGCGCGGAGTACGTGCGGCAGCAGTCCGCGCTTTCGGCCCGCGCCGCCGTCGTCCGCACGTCACTGCTCACGGCCTGCCACCGATTGCTGGCTGACGCGGACCGACGGTTCGCGTCGTCCGCGTCAAACACGGTGCGTACCGTCGCGCACCGTCCCGACCAGATCCTCGACCAGGTCCTCCAGGGTCACGACGGCGGTGACGCGGTCGTCGGTGGTGACGAGGGCCAGATGGCTGTTGTCGCGCCGCAACCGGGACAGGGCATCGGGCACGGGCAGTGACGCGGCCAGCCGCGGCAACGCGCGCACGGTCGACGCATCGACCACCGCATCGGGGTCGTTCATCAGCGAGAGCACGTCCTTGATGTGCAGGTAGCCGATGTAGGCGCCCGTGTTGTCGGTGACGGGGAAGCGCGAGTAACCCGTGTCGACCAGCGCCCGTTCGATCGCGCCGACGGTTGGTCCCAGCCCAGGACCGGCGACCGGGACCGCACGGATGTCACCGAGCGGGATCGCCACGTCGGAGACCACGTGCGTACGAACCTGCAGCGCGCGGGTCAGCCTGCCGTGTTCCTCGGGATCGAGCAGGCCCTCCGACAGGGACTCGGCGATCATCTCCGACAGCTCCACGGTGGACACCGTCACGTCGAGCTCGTCCTTCGGCTCCACGCCGAGACTGCGCAGCGTCGTGTTGGCGCACCAGTTGTAGAACGCGATGAACGGCTTGGCCAACCGCATGTAGACCAAATACGGCGGGATCAGCAGCATCGCCGCGGATTCGGGCCCGGCGATCGCGATGTTCTTCGGCACCATCTCGCCGAGAAGCACGTGCAGCGTCACCACGACGCCGAGTGCGATGAGGAACGAGACCGTGTGCAGCACCGTGTCGGGAATGCCCAAGGCGCCGAACGGCACCTCCAGCAGGTGGGCCACCGCGGGTTCGCCGACGCGGCCTAAGAGGATCGAGCAGATCGTGATGCCCAGCTGCGCGCCCGCCAGCATCAGGGACAGCCGCTCACCCGCCCTGATGACGGTGACGGCGCTCTTCTTGCCCTGTTCGGCGAGGGCTTCGAGGCGGTCCCGACGCGCCGAGATCAGCGCGAACTCGGCACCCACGAAGAACGCATTGAGGCCGAGCAGCAGCACCGTGAGGAGCACGCCGAAGACGTCGGATCCCATTACTCCTTCTTCCTTTCCGACCGGTCCGACTCTTCCGACTTCCCTGGCTTCCCGCGGCGACCGAGCTCGGTCAGCTCGAGCAGGTCGATGCGTCGGCCGTCCATCTGAATCACCGTCGCCTGCCAGTGCACGGGGTCGTCTAGCGGTCCGTCCGGATCGAACTCGGTGAGCTCGACGGTCTCGCCGGGCTCGGGGATGTGACCGAGCTCCTGGAGGACCAGGCCGCCGATGGTCTCGTACTCGCCCTCCGGCGGCCGGAACGGCGTCTCGGTCTCGACCTCGTCGATGCGCAGCAGACCCGAGATGCGCCAGCCGTCGCGGACCTCGACGACGTCGGGGGTGGCGTCGTCGTGCTCGTCGCGGACGTCGCCGACGATCTCCTCGATCAGGTCCTCGACGGTGACCATGCCCGCCGTGCCGCCGTACTCGTCGACCACCAGCGCGGTTTGCAGGCCGTTGGCGCGGATCTGGGCCATCACCGCGTCGCCGTCCAGGCTCGACGGCACCGTCGCCACGGGCAGCGCGATCGCCGCGAGCCGGGTGCGGCTGCGCTCGTCGACCGGCACCGTGAACACCTGCTTGATGTGCACGATCCCGACCGTCTCGTCCAGGTCGCCGTCGACGATGGGGAAACGGGAGAAGCCGGTCTCCATCGCCTTGAGCACCAGGTCCGCCACGGTGTCGTCGACGTGCAGCGCCTCGATCTTCGAGCGCGGGGTCATGAATTCTTCTGCCGAGCGCTCGCCGAATTGCAGTGAGCGGTCGACGAGATCGGCGGTGTCCGCGTCGAGCGAGCCGCTGCGCTTGGAGGTTCGCACCAGCGACACCAGCTCCTGCGGCGAACGGGCGGACCTCAGCTCCTCGGCCGGTTCGATGCCGAGCCTGCGCAAAATCCAGTTGGCCGTGCCGTTGGTGATCTTGATCGCCGGCGTGAGCATCCGGGAGAACCACCACTGCACCGGGGCGGCCCATCGCGCCGTCGGCGTCGGCTTCGCGACGGCGAGGTTCTTGGGCACCAGCTCGCCGAAGATCATCGATACCGACGTGGCGATCAGCAGCGCCAACGCCAGCGCGATGCCGTCGAGCATGGTCGGCGGGACACGGAGCGCGGTCAGCGGCGCGCGCAGGAGCGTGGCGACGACCGGCTCGGCCAGATAACCGGTGGCCAGCGTCGTGATCGAGATGCCGAGCTGTGCGCCCGACAGCTGAAACGACAGCGAGCGGTGAGCCTTCTTGACGTACTTGTCCCGCCAACCGCCGGTCTTGGCGTTGGCCTCGACGGTGCTGCGTTCCAACGCGGTAAGGGAGAACTCTGCGGCGACGAACAACGCCGTACCCGCGGTGAGCAGCAGGAAGGCGATCACACTGAGGACCAGGCTCATCGGAGCCTCGCACAACGGGCGCCGGGCTCTAGGCCCGGCTGCCTACTGGAGGGTTCGGCGTCGGATGGCTCCGAGGAGGCCCGTTCAGGTACCGGGGCCTCGGCGGGTGCCTGCGGCACGATTTCCCTTTCGATCGGCGACGAGATGGGCTCAATCGTAGCCGAGTGAATGCACCACGCAGGGCACTCGCCGCCGCCTCACCAGCCCGACGGAAGCGGGTGCCCTTCGGCGAAGCCCGCAGCGGACTGCACCCCCAGGACGACCTTGTCGTGCAGTTCTGGCAACGTCGCCGCGCCGACGTAGGTGCAGGTGCTCCGCACGCCGGAGGTGATGTGGTCGAGAAGGTCCTCGACGCCACCGCGGGCCGGGTCCAGGCCCATCCGCGAGGTCGAGATGCCCTCCTCGAACAGGGCCTTGCGGGCGCGGTCGAACGAGCTGTCGCCGGCCGTCCTGGCCGCCACCGCCCGCTGCGACGCCATGCCGTAGCTCTCCTTGTACAGCCGGTCCTCCCGGTCGTACAGCAGGTCGCCCGGCGACTCGTACGTCCCCGCGAACCACGACCCGATCATCACGTTGGAGGCGCCGGCAGCGAGCGCGAGTGCCACGTCGCGCGGGTGACGGACGCCGCCGTCCGCCCAGACGTGACCGCCCAATTGCCTTGCCGCAGCAGAGCATTCGACGACAGCGGAGAACTGCGGGCGCCCAACGCCCGTCATCATCCTGGTCGTGCACATCGCCCCTGGGCCGACGCCCACCTTGACGATCGATGCGCCCGCGCTGATCAGGTCGCGCGCGCCATCGGCCGACACCACGTTGCCCGCCGCCAGCGGCAGGCCGAGGTCGAGCGACGACACCGCCTTGATCGCATCGAGCATCTTGAGCTGATGCCCGTGTGCGGTGTCGACCACCAGCAGGTCGGCGCCCGCTTCGGCCAGCGCCTGCGCCTTCGCCGCGACGTCACCGTTGATGCCGACCGCGGCGGCGATCCGCAGGCGGCCCGCGTCGTCGACGGCGGGCGTGTAGATCCCCGCGCGGATGGTGCCGGTGCGCGTCAGCACCCCGGCCAACCGCCCGTCGGGTCCGGTCATCACGGCGACTCCGACCGGACTGTGCTCCAGCTTGTCGAACACGGCCCGCGGATCGGTGCCGACCGGTGCCGTGACGAAGTCGGACATCGCGACGTCGCGGACCCGCGCGAAGCGGTCCACGCCCTGACACGATGCCTCGGTGACCAGCCCGACCGGCTTGCCGTCGTGATCCACCACGACGGCGGCACCGTGCGCGCGCTTGTGGATCAGCGCGGTGGCGTCGGACACCGAATCGTCCGGCGACAGGGTCACGGGGGTGTCGACCACCAGGTCGCGGCTCTTCACGAACTCCACCATCTCGCGGACCGCGGAGGACGGAAGATCTTGCGGCAGAACGACGATGCCGCCACGCCGCGCGACCGTCTCGGCCATCCGACGGCCTGCGACCGCGGTCATGTTGGCCACGACCACGGGAATCGTGGTGCCGGACCCGTCGCCGGTCGCGAGGTCGACATCGAACCGGGACGTCACATCGGAGCGTCCCGGCACGATGAAGACGTCGTTGTAGGTCAGGTCGTAGGGCGGGTGGTGCCCATCCAGGAACTTCATCGAAATCTCAGTGCGATCTCACGCAGGCGACTCGCTGCGATCGCCGCTCCACTGGGTATGGAACTTCTTGCTCGGATCCTCGTCGATGCGCCCATAGGTGTGGGCTCCGAAGTAGTCGCGTAGACCCTGAGTGAGGGCGGCAGGCAGCCGCTCGGTGCGCAGCGCATCGTAGTAGGACAGCGCCGAGGAGAAGCCGGGAATCGGGATGCCCAGTTCGGTGGCGGTCACCACGACGCGGCGCCAGCTGTCGATCGCCGCCTCGATCGCCTCGCGGAAGTACGGGGCCGCGATCAAGGTGGCCAACTCCGCCTCGTCGTCGAAGGCTTCCTTGATCCGGTTGAGGAACTTGGCCCGGATGATGCAGCCGCCGCGCCAGATGGTGGCCATGTCGCCAGGCGTAATGTTCCAGTCGTATTCCTTGCTACCGGCCTGAATCTGGTTGAAGCCCTGCGCATATGCGACGATCTTGGAGGCGTACAGCGCCTTGCTGACGTCGTCGGTGAACTTCTCGGCATCGGTCGGTTTGGCGCCGAGCTCGCCGGACGCCAGACCGGTGGTGGCCTTGCGCTGGGCGACCGAGCCGGACAGGGCGCGGGCGAAGACTGCCTCGGCGATACCGGTCACCGGCACTCCGAGGTCTAGGGCGGACTTGACCGTCCACCGGCCGGTGCCCTTCTGTTCGGCCTCGTCGAGGATGACGTCGACCAGCGGCTTGCCGGTCTTGGCGTCGATCTGCTTGAGCACCTCGGCGGTGATCTCGATGAGATAGCTGTCCAGGTCGCCCTTGTTCCACTCGGCGAACACGTCGGCGATCTCGGGCGCCGTCTTCCCGAGCCCGTCGCGCAGCAACTGGTAGGCCTCACCGATCAACTGCATGTCGGAGTACTCGATGCCGTTGTGCACCATCTTGACGAAGTGACCCGAGCCGTCGGGACCGACGTGCGTGCAGCAGGGCACCCCGTCGACGTGCGCCGAGATCTCCTCGAGCAGGGGCCCCAGCGACTTGTAGGACTCGGCCGGACCGCCCGGCATGATGGACGGACCCTTGAGCGCGCCCTCCTCGCCACCGGAGATGCCTGCGCCGACGAAGTGAAGACCGCGCTCGCGGATGGCCTTCTCACGTCGGATGGTGTCGGTGTAGAGGGAGTTGCCGCCATCGATGATGATGTCGCCTTCCTCCATCGCGTCGGCGAGCTCGTTGATCACGGCGTCGGTGGGGTCGCCCGCCTTGACCATGATCAGCACCCGGCGCGGCTTCTCCAGCGCGGCAAGGAATTCCGGGATGGTTTCACTACGCACGAACTTGCCCTCAGAGCCGTGCGCCTCGAGCAGCGCGTCGGTCTTGGCGACCGACCGGTTGTGCAGTGCCACGGTATAGCCGTGGTGGGCGAAGTTGCGGGCGATGTTGGACCCCATCACGGCAAGGCCGGTGACGCCGATCTGAGCTGTTCCCTTGGTTGCGGACGATTCCGAGGAGCTCACAGGCAGCCTTTCGTTGTTTTGGTCGGCGCAGCACTTGCAGAAGACGAATCTACGCGGTTATCAGCCGCTGCAACTCGGTGAGCCACGGCACCGCGAGGGCGATGGTGGGCACGACGAGTACGGCGGCGGCGGTCACGTAGGCCGCCACCGCGAGGGGGACGCTGTTCGGTTTGCCACCGAGGCGACGCACCCGCGTCACGGTGTGCGGCCCGCCCGCGGCGAGTGCGCCGGACGGCGCCTTGCTCGACGCGCAGGCGACCAGCGCCCTGGCGAGGGGAGTGGGACCTGCCGTCCGCACGGCGGCGTCGTCGGCGAGCAGCTCGATGAGCAGGCGCACCGCGTCAAGGGCGTTCGCGCTGCGGACGAAGCGCGGGAACGCGGCGTGGACGGCAGTGAACATCTCGAGCACCAGGTCGTGTCTGGCTCGTAGGTGGGCGTGCTCGTGGCTCAGGATCGCCGCCATCTCGGTGTCGGTGAGCGTCGTCAGCGTGCCCTCGCTGACGACGACCCGGCTGCGCACACCTGGCAGGCAGTAGGCCAACGGTTGTGGCACGTCGAGGATGCGGAGCCCACTGGACCGCCGCAGCGAGGGATCGTGCGACCTGCCGAGGAGGTCGACGAGCATGCGGTGGTGGGCCCGTCGCCTGCGGGTGGCGATCGCCACCTGCACGACGGCCACCACGAGACGCACGCCGACCAACAGGGTCAGGGTGAAGACGACGACGTAGAGCAGCCACAGCGGCCACCCGAGCACCGTGATCTCACTGGTGATCGTCGCGGTGGGTCTGCCGTCCGGACCCGGGACGAAGAGTCTGCTGGCGATGGCGATGCCCGCGCTGAACGCGGACAGCACGGCGGCCAGCGCGATTGCCTGCCACAGCACTACTGCCGCCCGCGGAGCGCGCAACGGCCACGACGCCCGCGCCAACAACGCAGGCACTGGCCCAATGAGCAGCAGCGCGACTACGGAGAAGGCCAGCGCGGACACACTGTAAGTGTCCCTCAGGCGGTACCCGGATTGCTAGCGGACAGGCCAGAACCGTCCTTTGCCTCCAACTCGGCCAGCGCACGGCGCAGCGCAGCGGCCTCGTCGGCACCTACTCGTTCGACGAAGTGGACGAGCGCGGCCTCGCGGCTGCCGGAGTCCGATACCTGGTCGAGGGCGTCGACCATCAGGCCCGCAACGAGTTCGTCGCGGCCGTGGGTCGGTGCGTAGCGGTGGGCCCGGTCATCGCGGTGTTGCACGACGAGGTTCTTCTTCGCCAGGCGCTGAAGCACCGTCATGATCGTCGTGTAAGCCAGGTCTCGCCGCGCCGCCAGTGCTTCGTGCACCTGACGGACGGTCTGCGGATCGCGCGATGACCACAGGTGGTCCATCACTTCACGTTCGAGTTCCCCGAGGCGCGTCTGCTTGGCCATGTTTCGTTCACTCTCCTGAGCAATGGATTCAGGGTACTACGGGCTTACTACCGTGTGTCGTATCCGTGGGCGGCGCGCGGTCTATTCGACGCCTCGACGTCCAACGCCGAAGCCGTGCGAACTGCTCCCCGGCCCGGCCGAACCGCCGTTTCCCACCCCAGTTGTGACTCCAGTCACAAGGGGTATCCCTGCCGCTTAGCCTCACTATAGTAAGGCTAACCTAACAGCAGGAGGTGCCCATGACAGTCGTCGTCGACGACCCCCTGATCGCACGGATGTCGATCAGCCGGACTCTGCCGCTTCACGAGTCCAGCCGCCGACTGCGGGAGCTGTACCCCGAGTGCCCGCGCGTTTACGGCGTCGCCGTCATGAGCGATCTGTCCCGCAGGCGTTGGTGGCCACTGACCGACCTGCTCGCCACCGACCGCCTGCGGGTCATGTTCGAGGCGGCTGCCGCCGAGGCGGACAACTGCGTCGCGATCGCACAGCAGTTGGCCGCCACCCTGGCGCACGTCGTCATCGGACGCGTGGTGGCGCTCCTGGTGCTCGAGGGCAGGGCGTGGGACACCGGACTCGAGAATCTCTGGGCGCACGTGGACTCCGAGGGAGCCATCGACTGGGTCGGCGTCGTGGACCCGACCCTGCGCGCGCTTCCCGACGACCCCCACTTCGCCGATGGGAACGGGTTCCGGCCACGCCACTGCACACGGGACCGGATCGTCGCACTGCCGAACGAGGCCGCCCTCACGACCTGGGTGGCGCATCGCAGTCACCGCTCCCTCGAGCCGTTGTTCGACAAGTTGGCCGACGCCAGCCGCGGAGCGATGTCGACGGCCGCGATGTGGCACGTCGTGGGCACCGCCGTCGTCAGCGCAGCCACCCAGGTGCCGCTGCTCGCCGGTTGCAGTGAGCTGACGAGCATGCGCCGCGGCCAGGCCGTGCTCGACGCGTTGGTCGCCTTCGGCGCAGCCGTTCGCGGCAGCAGCAGGACATGCACCGGTAAGGTCTTGCTAAATTAGGGCAGCCTTGCCTATTGTTACCGGCAAGCACGACGACTCGACTTCACCGAACCACCGGACCGCCGCGGAATACTGAGGGCTGCAGACATCCCCGGTCCACTCGAGGGTGGGCCTCGCACACATTCCGTGTGCGGGGCCCGCCCGTTTTCCAGGGGTGTCGCCCAACCGCAGTGCCGGTGCGTGTAGACACTTCGATGTGACGACTTGGATGCCCAGCGGCGTAGGCGGCGGATTCGACGACGAGATCGGCCTCACCTACCTGGACGTGACACCCGACGGTGCGAAGGCTCAGCTCCTCATCAGCGACAAGCACCTGCAGCCGCACGGCATCGTGCACGGCGGTGTCTACTGCGCAATCGTGGAGAGCGTGGCCAGTGTCTCCGCGGCGACGTGGCTGCAGTCCATCGGTGGTGGAAACAAGGTCGTCGGCGTCAACAACAACACGGACTTCCTGCGCGCCATCACCGCAGGCATGGTCACGGCGTCCGCCACGCCGATTCACCGTGGCCGTCGTCAACAGCTGTGGCTCATCACCATCACCGACACGAACGACAAGATGGTCGCCCGCGGTCAGGTGCGGCTGCAGAACCTACCGAACGAGGCCTGAACGCAGGCGCATTCGCGCGTGCGCTGCTGACTGTCGCCGGCCGTGGCAGGATCGCGACCTATGCGCTTGTCACCGCACGAGCAGGACCGCCTGCTCATCTCGTACGCGGCCGAACTCGCCCGCCGCCGACAGGCGCGTGGGCTGCGGCTGAACCATCCCGAGGCGGTCGCGGTGATCACCGACCATCTTCTGGAAGGCGCCCGCGACGGCCGTACCGTCGCCGAGCTGATGAACAGCGGGCGCGAGGTGCTCAGCCGTGCCGACGTCATGGACGGCATCCCCGAGATGCTCTACGACGTCCAGGTGGAAGCCACCTTCCCGGACGGCACCAAGCTCGTCACCGTCCACCACCCGATCCCCTGAGGCGACGACAGTGATTCCCGGAGAGATCCTCTTTGGCGACGGTGACATCGCGATCAACGAAGGCGCCGAACGACTCGAGCTCAACGTCGTCAACAACGGTGACCGACCCGTCCAGGTCGGCAGCCACGTGCACCTGCCGCAGGCGAACGCGGCGCTGAAGTTCGATCGCGAGGCGGCCCACGGCCACCGCCTCGACATTCCCGCGGGCACCGCGGTTCGCTTCGAACCCGGCATCGCCCAAGACGTTTCGCTCGTTCCGCTGAGCGGCACCCGCGAGGTGTACGGGCTGTCCCTCACGCCCCCAGGAAAGTTGGACGACAAGTGAGTCAGCTGTCCCGTTCGCGCTATGCCGCGCTGTTCGGACCCACGACGGGCGACCGGATCCGGCTCGCCGACACCGACCTGTTCATCGAAATCACCGAGGACCGCAGCGGCGGTCCCGGACTGGCGGGCAACGAAGCGGTCTTCGGCGGCGGCAAGGTGCTTCGGGAGTCCATGGGCCAGTCGCGGGCCACCCGCGCCGACGGCGCGCCCGACACCGTCATCACCGGCGTGGTGATCGTCGATCACTGGGGAATCCTCAAGGCCGACGTCGGTATTCGCGACGGCCGCATCACCGCAATCGGCAAGGCGGGCAACCCGGACATCATGTCGGGCGTGCACCCGGACCTGGTGGTGGGGCCGTCCACCGAGATCATCGCAGGCAACGGCCGCATCCTCACCGCGGGCGCCATCGACTGTCACGTCCACCTGATCTGTCCGCAGATCATGGAGGAGGCCCTCGGCGGCGGCATCACCACGATCGTCGCAGGCGGCACCGGACCCGCGGAGGGCAGCAAGGCCACCACCGTCACGCCGGGCGCCTGGCATCTCGCGCGCATGTTGGAGGCGCTCGACACCTGGCCGCTCAACGTCGTGCTGCTCGGCAAGGGCAATACCGTCAGCGCCGAGGCCATGTGGGAACAACTCCGCGCGGGCGCAGCGGGATTCAAGCTGCACGAAGACTGGGGCACGACGCCAGCCGCCATCGACGCGTGCCTGACCGTCGCCGACG
Organism: Mycobacterium sp.; assembly: GCA_025965555.1. Lineage (GTDB taxonomy): Bacteria > Actinomycetota > Actinomycetes > Mycobacteriales > Mycobacteriaceae > Mycobacterium. The sequence goes on along the minus strand of JAOPWT010000396.1, from coordinate 1,635 downwards.
TCGCGGGGGTCCAGGTCAACCTGCACTCCGACACGCTCAACGAGGCGGGCTTCGTCGAGGACACCCTGGCTGCGATCAACGGTCGCGCCATCCACGCGTACCACACCGAGGGCGCAGGCGGCGGGCACGCGCCCGACATCATCACGGTGGTGTCGCAGCCCAACGTGCTGCCGAGCTCGACCAACCCGACGCGCCCACACACCGTCAACACCCTCGACGAGCATCTCGACATGCTGATGGTGTGCCATCACCTAAACCCAAGCATCCCAGAGGATCTCGCGTTCGCCGAAAGCCGGATCCGGCCGTCGACCATTGCCGCGGAGGACCTGCTGCACGACATCGGCGCGATCTCGATGATCGGAAGTGACGCGCAGGCGATGGGCCGCATCGGCGAGGTGGTGCTGCGCACCTGGCAGACCGCGCACGTGATGAAGAAGCGCCTCGGAGCGCTGGAGGGTGACGGGGCGGCCGACAACAACCGCGTGCGGCGCTATGTCGCGAAGTACACGATCTGCCCGGCCATCGCACACGGCATCGACCACGAGATCGGTTCCGTCGAAGTCGGCAAGCTCGCTGACCTGGTGCTGTGGCAGCCTGCCTTCTTCGGCGTGCGCCCGCACGCCGTGATCAAGGGCGGCATGATCGCGTGGGCGGCGATGGGTGATGCGAATGCGTCGATTCCGACGCCGCAACCCGTCCTGCCGAGACCTATGTTCGGTGCCTCGCCGGCAGCGGCGGCGGCGACGTCGGTGCACTTCGTCGCGCCCCAGGCCATCGAGGACGGCCTAGCCGATCGGCTGGCGGTCAACCGTCGGCTCGTCGCGGTCGGCGACGTCCGCAAGGTCGGCAAGGCGGACATGCCGCTCAACGACGCGCTTCCGCGCATCGAGGTCGACCCCGACACCTTCACCGTGACCATCGACGGCGAGGTCTGGGCGGAGCAGCCCGCAACGGAACTGCCGATGGCACAGAGATACTTCCTGTTCTGATGTCGAGTCTCTCGACGCTGCTCGTCCTGGCGGACTCCCGCCTGCCGACGGGCGGCCACGTCCACTCCGGCGGCGTCGAGGAGGCCGTCACCAGCGGTCTGGTGGTGGACCTGCCGACACTGAAGGCGTTCCTGCGCCGACGCATCCGCACCAGCGGCCTGGTCACCGCGTCGGTGGCGACCGCCGTGCATGCGGGCACGCTGACCATCACCGCGGCAGACCTCGAAACCGACGCCAGGACACCGGCTCCCGCGGCCCGCAGCGCATCGCGGGCCCAGGGCAGAGGGCTGGTCCGCCTGGCTCGCAAGGTGTGGCCGGAAGGGGACTGGGACGCCGTCGGCGTCAAGCCGCACCTCGGCGTCGCGGCAGGCGCGGTCGGCGCGGCCAGCGGCCTGATGCCGGAGCAGACCGCCATCTCGGTGGTCTACACCACGATGACGGGCTCAGCGACCGCCGCCCAGCGTCTGCTGGCGCTGGACCCCGGTGACGTCGCCGCGTTGACCTTCGAGCTGTCCCCACTGTGCGACCACACCGCCGCCGAGGCCGCCAAGGAACTCGCCGACCTGTCCGACCCGCTGCTCGACGTGCTGGCCCAACGCCACGTCGAACGCGACCGACCACTCTTCGTCTCTTGAGAAGAGTCAAC
>JAOPWT010000389.1 GCA_025965555.1 Mycobacterium sp. | reverse complement strand
AGGTCGTCGGCAACGCTCTGCTCCAGGCCGGGCAGGTAGCCGATGAGGTTGGCGGTTAAACCGAAACCGCCCGCTGAGCCCTCCCCAACGTCCTTGCCGAAGCCGATCTGGGCGGTGATGCCGCTGGCGTCGTCGATGGTGATCTTCTCGTTGCGCGCGACCAGGCGAAGGGCGCCGAGGAAGCAGGCGGAGTACCCGGCCGAGAACAACAGTTCGGGGTTGACTCCCTCGCCACTGCCACCCATTTCCTTGGGCGGGCGGGTATCCAGGTCGATCTTGCCGTCGGCGGAGGTTATGTGGCCGTCGCGGCCTCCACCGGTGGCCGTGGACTCTGCGGTGTAAACGACGTCGATGCTCATGCGCTCGATCATGCCAGCTGCGCCCGACGGCGAGGGGCCAAAAGTTCGGCCGCTAGAAAATCGTCACTGTGCAGTACGTCCGAGGTGGCGACGGATAGGGCCAGGCGTACTGGCCGGTGGCTGCGTGGCACGCCTGCTGGTCGCGGACGTCGAGGCGCTGCGTGACCTGAACGAGCAGTCCCTGTTGACCCCGCTCGGCGCAATCGGCCAGCGCAAGCATGCCGATTGGCATGTCCATGACGTAGCAGTGATCGGCGACGAGGTTGGGCACCAGGCAGAGTCGCGACGTCGCGGGATCAGCGAATTGTGTTGGCACATGCTGGTATTCGACACTCGGGCACGATCCCCCCGAGTCCGCGACGGCTCCGACGGTGTAGCTCGGGTCGGCGGCGCAGGACACCTTTTGGGCACTCAACGAATCGGGCGCCTTCGCCGGTATCTCGACGCAATCGCCAACGGAGAAGACCTTAGCCAAGCCACGCTGAAGGTCCTGGCCGTGAAGCGAACAGCCGCTCACGATCAGCAGGACTGCGCCGACCACGGCGCACAGCACCATCCGGCTCGCCGACACTCGCGTCATGAGTAGCGACATTGTCACGAGTCGGGAACCGTCGCCACATCTTCCCCAAAGTTCTCAATAGTCTCACAGACCCCATGAGAATCACAGCTTTGGGATTCACCCGGCGTGTCGGGCGCCTCCACGACCATCGAGTGTGCGGGGAGATCGCAAAATTCGCCGCAAACGCAATCTCCCCGCACACTCGATACAGGTGCTCGGCTGTCCTAGCCGCCGGATTTGGCGTGCACGCCCTCCTCTACCTTCTTGCCGAGATCCGGGTCAACGTTGCGCCAGTACTCGAACACCCGCGACAGCACCGGCTCCTTCACTCCGTCCAGGACGTGCCCGACGATGTTGCCCACCAGTCGCTCCCGCGCCGCGTCGTCGAAAACTTCGCGGACCAGAGTGCCCGCCTGGCCCCAGTCGTCGTCCTCGGGTCGCAGCGAGTAGGCGGTGCGGACCATGTCGCCGTCAGAAGTCCAGTGCGCCTCGGCCACCCGCTTGGGATCGTCGGCCACCGGGCCACCCATCGAGTTCGGGGCGTATACCGGGTCGGTGGACAGACGAATCCGCATCGCCCCGTCCTTCGAATACGCGTTGACCTCACTCTTGGGCTCGTTGACCGGGATCTGCTTGTAGTTCACCCCGAGCCGGGCGCGGTGCGCGTCGGCGTAGGAGAACCCGCGGGCCAGCAGCATCTTGTCCGGCGAAAGTCCGGTACCGGGAACGATGTTGTTCGGCTCGAACGCGGCCTGCTCGATCTGCGAGTGGTAGTCGACGACGTTGCGGTTCAGTGTCATCGTGCCGACGTCGATCAGTGGATAGTCGCCGTGCGGCCACACCTTGGTCAGGTCGAACGGGTTGTACCGGTAGGTCTTGGCGTCCTCGAACGGCATGATCTGCATCTTGAGAGTCAACGTCGGATGGTTGCCCGCCTCGATCGAGTCGTACAGATCCCTCTGGTGATAGTCGCCGTCCTCACCGGCGATGCGATCGGCGTCCTCCTGGGTCAGGAAGTCGACGCCCTGGTCGGTATGGAAGTGGTACTTCACCCAGAACATCTCGTTGTTGGCGTTGATCCAGCTGTACGTGTGGCTCGAGTAGCCGTTCATGTGCCGCCAGGTCTTCGGAATGCCGCGGTCGCCCATCAGATAGGTCACCTGATGCGCGGACTCGGGCACCAGCGTCCAGAAGTCCCATTGCATGTTGTGGTCGCGAAGGTTATTGGCGGCCATGCGCTTCTGGCTGCGGATGAAGTTCTGGAACTTCATCGGGTCGCGGACGAAGAACACCGGGGTGTTGTTGCCCACCATGTCGAAGTTGCCTTCGGACGTATAGAACTTCAGCGAGAACCCACGCGGGTCGCGCCAGGTGTCTGGGCTGCCGCGCTCGCCGGCCACGGTCGAGAACCTGGCGACCATCTCGGTCTTGACGCCAGGCTGGAAGACCGCCGCCTTGGTGTACTGGCTGACGTCGTTGGTCACCTCGAAATGTCCGAACGCGCCACCGCCCTTCGCGTGCGGCTGGCGCTCCGGGATGCGCTCCCGGTTGAAGTTGGCCATCTGCTCGATCAGGTAGTGGTCCTGCAGCAGAATCGGGCCATCTGGGCCGACGGACAGCGAATGCTCGACGCTCGGTACGGGCGCGCCACCATCGGTCGTTGCGATCTTTTCAGTCATCTACTTACCCATCTCCTCATGGTCGCGGCCGCTCGGGCTGGGCCGCGGTCGCCTCGTAGGCACCACTTCCCGTGTAGGTACCCACGAAGTCGCCCGGACACTCTCTTGAATCACCTTCTTGTTCTTGGCTCTTGCCGATCCGCAAGAACAGAAAGACGACGATGCCCCGCTCACCACGCGGGTGAGCGGGGCATCGATCGAGTGTCCTCAGCGACCGGGTGGTGTCGTTTGCCCGGCGCCACCCTGGGGTCCCTGGGGTCCGCCCTGGGCGGGGCCCTGTCCACCGGGACCGGGGCCCTGTGCGCCGGGACCGAAACCACCCTGTCCACCGGGACCGAAACCACCCTGCCCGCCGGGACCGAAACCGCCAGGACCGCCGGGACCGAAGCCGCCGTGTCCGCCCGGCCAACCCTGTCCGGGTCCGCCGTCGTGATGCATCTGGCCTCCGCCACCGTGGTGATGGCCGTGGTGATGCCCGCCACCTGCGCTCGCGCCGAGGACGAACCCGGTGCCGAAGATGACGGCGACGATGAACACGACGCCCGCCACGATGCCGACCCACGCGGCAACGGCGTTTAGCTTCGGGCGTCGTCGGCGCTTCTCGACGTCTCGGCGCTCGACGACGGTCGGCGTGTCGGCGGCGGCAGGGGCCGTTGTCGCGGTGGTGCCCAAGGGGCTGGTGACTGGTTCTGGTGACGATGTCGTTTCGCTCATGTCCCCGATCATGGCCTCAGTGGTGATGCGCCAATATTGAATCCGCTATGAATTGGCTATGAAGCCAGGCGCCGCACATCGAGCGTCTATCTCGGCGGCTGACCAGGAGTCTGGGTCGATGGCGTCTGCGGCGACATCGGGAATTGCGGGAAGATGTTCGGCAACTGGAAGCTCGGTCCATTGGGGATGACGATGCCGGGGGCCGGCCGATCGAATTGTCCGCGCGGCATCGGGAAGATCATGGGACCCTGCTCGGTACCCGCGGCACCGCGGTCCACGGGTTGTGGTGCGGTTTCCCGGCCGAAGTAGAAGCCCGACCCGAAAAGCACGACGATGATCACCACCGACCCGGCGACGATACTCACCCAGGCGGCCACCTTGTTGAGACGACTTGGCTTGTCCTGTGGGACCTGCTGGGGCGCCGGCGCAACCGGCGGATACGCGTAGCCCTGAGGGGCCTGCTGATAGGGGGCTTCCGGCATGACCGCCGTGTGGGGGCCTGCCGGGACTTCACCGGGGTAGTCGACTGTTTCACTCATAGGTCAATGATTGTCATCCCTTCGAGGACGACTCGACAAATTCCTCGTGAATCCGCTGAGGACCGCCACCAAGCCTGGCAATGGATCGGCAAACCGTTTGTGCAGGGGCGTCTTGGTCGGAGTTTTGTCGATCGCCCACCGGGAAACCCTATCGACATGGAACAACAAAAGACCCCGCCGCCCACTCCGCGGGATGCCACGAAGGCCACCGCGGAGCAGCGCGAACTGCAGGAGCAGCTCGACGACCGACTGCGGGATCCGCAGGCGCCGGCCCGGCACCAGGATCGGCACCAGATCGCCGACGAGACCTAGCGGCGCCGCAAGGGACCGAACCGCGGCCGCACGATCGGGGGGGTTCGGCGGCCGCGATCCGTCCTGTCCATCAACGTAGCGGCGCCAGCTGGGTCCAACGTGTGCACCGGCTGTGCGGTTCACCAATGACAGTGGCGGATCAGCTCCTAGCCAGACTTGTTGGGGTTGACCGCGAATAAAATGCAGTTCAAGCTGCTAGCTGTGACGGTTACGAAAAGCTGCCGAAAGTTCTACTGCGGACTGGCTGCGGACTGAGGTCGGTTCATCCCGGTTGGCCATGCCTCCGGCAACCACAAACATCTGACACAGGACTTGCTCAAGTGTGTCCATGCTGAACCACCCGTTCCGGTAACAGCACATGGCGATGTCTACCAGCATCCTCTGAGTAAATCTTCGGTAGCCCCCCAGCGTTCGATAAGGTTGCACCACAGTGCGGTCCACGTTGATGAACTGGCCTGCTCGATCCCCTGATCCAGCCATGATCGGCTTCGGCCAAGGAATGCGGCAGCCTCCCTGACCGAAAAGGTCGGCTCCGCTGCGCAACACCTACACACCTTTAGTGCCGGAATCCCGTCAACTACAGGTGAGTGACGTCGTCGGGGGCGAAGAGCGTTGTGCGACATGGCACACGGATTGTGTAGGTTGGGGTCACTTTTGATAGCTCGACCTGTCGCAATCTGGGCGCATGCAGCTGCGTGAGCTGCGCATTCGCGCTAAACGGCCTCTTTCAACCCGGCGCTGCCAGAGTAAACCCCTTGTAAAGTCCAGGTATTGCCTCAAAAGGCGCTGGAACGCCTTCTGGCATCGGTTGTGGCATAGGGGATTTGACGCTGAGGACCCTGGTCTGCGCCTTTGTCGCGGAGGGTGTGACGAACCTACACAATTTGGCGACACAGAAATGCCACCGGGTCGCGTAATGCCTGCTGGATGTCGTCACCGACTCGACTTAGAGTGGCAAGAGCTTCATGAGTGGTCGCGCCAAGCTCCGACTTGCGACCCGCCAACCCCCGGCGCTCGCAGGGTGGCTCGGATGAGGAAGCGGTCTGCACCGGCCGGTGGGGGCAAGAGCGCCTCCCCCAGTTGAGGCCCGAATGAGGGACGGGCAATGACCGACACCACCACGCCGAACGGCGACCGCGACCGTCCCTCCGACTGCGAGGCTGCCAGGAAGCGCGGGGACCCGCCATGGGTCCACCCGAACGTACTGCGTCGTCGGGAAGCGCCTCACCGCAGCTCGACATGGCATTGCTGCGAGAGCTGGCCGCCGAGTTCGGCTGCTACCCGGCCAGCGTCAAGCCCGAGGACATCGAGCGCACCCGTGCCCGGTTGGCTGAACACGACCGGTGGTGTGCGACGGCGGAGACATCATCATTCACCTGCGAGCAGCTTGCCCATAGTTATCCCCACCTCAGGCGTCTGGTCAAAAACGAGCGGTACAGGCCCTCGACTTCGCCCACCTGTCCGCGGACCGCCTCGGCGGCGATGTCCAGAAGTGGCTCGACGAGTCGGTGATGGCCCAGGACACCGCCGAGACTGAGCGGGACCAAACCGAACTCGGCGGCGAGGGATAACCTTCGGGGCCGTACCTGACGGACGCCGCGACCTCCGAGTGGCGGTTGTCCTCGACGCCCGCCCGCACCGCTCGGCGGGCGTGCCGCCGTTAGCGCAGGCGGCGCGCAATCGCGTATCCGTCCTCGTCGAGGTCGCCGGTGACCCATCCGTCCTCGTCACACAGATCGCACTGTGCGACATGGGGCAGTTGCTCCTGGCGCATGCCTCTGCGGTGCGATGGACGTCATCTGGCAAGCCGATGCGCCGTTGACGGGGGTTCATGGGCCAAGAAGGCGACAGGTGTGGTGCTCGACAGCGACGAGCTGACGCGGCTAATCGACATAGTGCGAGAGATCGAACAACGTGCGAGGGCGAGACAACGGCCACACCCGCAAAGGCGCGATTGGTGCGCTACGCGGTGAAAGTGCCCTCTGAAGCCAACTCCGGGGCGTAGAGCGAAGACATCGACGCGTGACGGGAACCGCCCCAGTGATGCCCGTGATGGCCACCGCTGTAGGCACCCAGGACGAATCCGCTCCAGAAGATCACGGCGATGATGAAAACAATGCCAGCCAAGGCGACGACCATGGCCGCAAACCGAAATGGCCTGCCACGTCGGTGCCACCGGTCCCGCCCGTATGGCGGTTCGGCGGCTGCACTCGGCTCCCGAGCTGTAGTTGTCGACCCAGTCGGATGCTCAGGTTCAGTCATAGGTCTCAGCATGCCCCGCAAAGCCAAGAGTGTGCTGTGAGAATACGCAGGCGCGACCTTCGGTCGCGTGAACCCTTTGCCGCCATTGCGTACCTCGACTACCACGACGTCACCAAAGTGAACTGGTGTCCCTGGCCGCCTACTCCACGGGAAGCTGGGCCTCCATCAGCGTTTCGCCCGCGCTGCCGCCCGCTCGGCCGCCTGCGTGTGCTCGGCGGCGGTGACAACCACCGCATCGCAGCCCGGATACACCGTGGCCTTGTGGTCGGTCATGAGCCAGCGCACCACATAGGGCGGTGAGCCGTCTTGCGAGCGGACCTCGATGATCTCGGCGTGCTGATCATGCCGCTCGGTAGTCGTGCCCTTGACGACCAGGAAGTCGCCCACCTTCGCTTTCATCGCCCGCTCCCTTCCTGAACCTTCTGAGACCCGCAGACTCCTCCATCGTGCGCGCGATTCGAACTCGGCGGAAGCGGATCTGACAAGGTGAGTCCGAAAGTCGGTTATCGACGGCGTATACCGCGCCGCTTGGCCAAGGGCTTCCGCACGAAGGCAGCGGCCAAGGCGTGGCTCGACGACATCGTCTCCTCCCAGGTGACCGGAACGTATGTGGACCCGGTGCTCGGCAAGGTGTCGTTCGCAAGCTTTTACAACGACTGGTCCACGCGGCAGGTGTGGGAATCCGGGCCGCGCCACACGATGGACTTGTCGGCCAAGTCGGTCACGTTCGGAGATGTGGCGTTGACCGAATTACGGAAGTCGCACGTCGAGTTGTGGGTGAAGGACATGCAGCGCAACAAGTTGCCGCCCAGCACGGTTCGGACACGGTTCGCCAACGTCCACGCCGCGATACGAGTAGCCGCTACTGGACGCCCACGCCTGCTCGCCGAGGACGTGTGCATCGGCGTGAAACTGCCGCCAGTGCGCAAGGCGTCTGCGGCGATGGACATCCCCGAATCGGTCGAAGTAGGGAAGATCATCGAAGCCGCGAATGAATGGTTCGCGGTGTTCGTCGCGGTGTCCGCGTTCGCGGGTACCCGCAGGGGCGAGACGTCCGCCATTCGGGTCTCCGACTGCGACTTCCTCCGCAAGGAGCTGCGCGTCGAACGTCAGGTGCAGTGGACCGAGGACGGCCGCATTGAGATCCGGCCGCCCAAGTACGGCAGCGAACGCACCGTGTACATCCCTGATGGCCTCGTCACGATCTTGGCGCAGTACGTGAGGGTGCATCGCCCCGGTGACGATCCTGACCGCTACCTGTTCCCCGGGAGCCGTGACGCCGACCTTCCTGCTCATGCGGCGACGGTAGGACGCTCCTGGCGTGTCGCCTGCGCGACGGCCAAGATGACGTACCGCCTGCACGACTGCCGCCACTTCTTCGCCTCCGGGCTCATCAACGCGGGTTGCGATGTCGTCACGGTCCAACGGGCCTTGGGCCACTCCTCCCCCAGCGTCACCCTGGACACGTACAGCCACCTGTGGCCGAACGCCGCCGACCGCACTCGCACCGCTGCACAGGGCCTCGTCGACCAAGTATTCGGGGCTGCTGCGGACGCACTGCGGACGGAAGCCGCAAAAACACCTGCTGACTAGGCCTTGAATGGGTTGATCGCGAACTGGATCACGCGATATGGCGCATTGTCGGCCTGCGGCAACGTGTTCCACTGGCTGACGAAGACCCGCAGTTCGTCCAGCGTCGACCCTGGTGAGAGGTAGCCGCCGTAGGGCTGGGCCAGTCGGTTGTCATCGGGCGGCGGCAGATCGGCCACGTTGTCAGGCCACGCACTCGCGAACACCACCGTCGTGACGGGCGCGGAACCGAGGCCCGTCGGGGTGTTGGCGACTCGGACCTCCATGTTGCCCGTGCTCGCGTTGAAGTACGACAGCACCGTCTTGCCATCGATCTGGCGGATGCTCATCTCGCCGACCTTGTCGCCCCACAGCGGCGTGGGAGCCTTGCCCCACCCACCGGCCGCCGACCAGGCCTGCCAACTCGAGCGGTCGGTGAAGGCCTGTGGCGTTGCCCGGTACAGCTCCACGGGGCCGCTTCGGTCGAAGTCGTTGGCGACGACGTACACCCACCCGCTCTGAGAGTCCGGCGTGGGGATCGGGTCGTAGTAGCCGCTGATCTGCGACTGCCGACCGCCTGCATAGTCCGCAGGCCGTTGCGATTTCGGCACCGTCGGCCAATTACCGTGGGACGGAGAGGCTTTCACCAATCGGGAGGTCGATGGCACCAGATCCTTCGTGGTGGTCACCAACATGTAGTTCTCGCGGTTGATCGCGACGACGCCCGCGGGCAATTGCGACGATCCGGGCGGAGTCGGGTCGGCGAGCAGCGGCTTGTCCGTACCGGTGACACCGAAGTAGCGCACCCCGGTCGGGTCGTCAACCGAGTCCATGTCGACGTGCAGGGCGACGGGCGAGAAGTGCGGTCCGAAGGCAACTCCCTGCCCGGCGAAGCTGTCGCCGCACACCTGCAGCAGACCGCTTGGGAAATCCATGAACTCGCAGAGGTCAGTCGCGCCGATTCCGTAATCCCTTGTCGGCGTTCCCGTTCCAGCCACCGGACCGATGAGCATTGCCTGCCCCGGCGCCAGCGGCGGCAGGACCGGCTGCGGGATCGGCGCGGGCGGATCGGCGTGCGCGATGGGCACCGGCGGCATCAGGACGCAGAGCAGCGCCGAAGCCACCGCCCATGAACTCCGCACTTACAGTTGTGCGGCGAGTAGCTCGGCGATCTGAATGGTGTTGAGCGCCGCGCCCTTTCGGAGATTGTCTCCGGAAACGAACAATGCGAGGCCACGCCCGTCGGGCGCGCCGGGGTCCTGTCGAATCCGTCCGACGAGCGAGTCGTCGACACCGGCGGCGGCCAACGGGGTCGGCACGTCCACCAGCGTCACACCCGGTGCCGACGCCAACAGCTCCCTGGCGCGCTCGGGGGACAGCGGCCGCGCGAACTCGGCATTGATCGACAGCGAGTGTCCGGTGTACACGGGGACCCGTACACAGGTGCCGCTGACGAGAAGCTCTGGGATGCCGAGGATCTTGCGACTCTCGAACCGCAGCTTCTGGTCCTCGTCGGTCTCGCCAGAGCCGTCGTCGACCAGCGAGCCAGCCAGCGGAACGACGTTGAAGGCGATCGGTGCGACATACTTGTTGGGCGCCGGGAACTGCAGCGCCGAACCGTCGTGGACCAACTGCTCGCTGTCCTCGACGACGGCGCGCGCCTGCCCGTACAACTCCTCGACACCGGCCAGTCCGCTGCCCGAGACCGCCTGGTACGTCGAGGCGATCATCCGGACCAGGCCCGCCTCGTCGTGCAGCACCTTGAGCACGGGCATCGCGGCCATCGTGGTGCAGTTCGGGTTGGCGATGATGCCCCGCGGAAGAGACCGAGCGCGGGTTCCCACGTCTCTGGTGAAGTTGACCTCCGACACCACCAGCGGGACGTCGGGATCCTTGCGCCACGCCGACGAGTTGTCCACGACCACCGCCCCTGCGGCGGCGAACCGCGGCGCTTGGACCCGGGACATGGTGGCGCCTGCCGAGAACAGTGCGATGTCGAGACCGGACGGGTCGGCCGTCGCGGCGTCCTCGACCTCGATCTGCTGGCCCCTGAACTCGAGCTTCTTGCCCTGCGAGCGAGCAGATGCGAAGAACCGCACGCCGTCAGCCGGGAAGTCGCGCTCCTCGAGCAGCCGGCGCATGACCTGGCCGACCTGGCCGGTCGCGCCGACGACGCCGATGTTCACCATTTTCAGATCCCGCTTCCCGCATACACGACGGCTTCTTCGTCGCCGCCAAGATCGAACGCCTCGTGCAACGCCGAAACGGCCTTGTCCAATTCGGTGTCCCTGACAAGCACCGAGATTCGGATCTCCGACGTCGAGATGAGGTCGATGTTGACGCCGACGGCCGCGAGCGCCTCGCAGAAGGTGGCGGTGACGCCGGGATGGCTGCGCATGCCAGCACCGATCAGCGACACCTTGCCGATGTGATCGTCGTAAAGCACTGCGCTGAAACCGATGTCCTGCTGAAGCGCCGTCAGCTTCTCGACGGCGCCCGGCCCGCTCTCGCGCGAGCAGGTGAACGTGATGTCGGTCTTGCCGTCCTCGATCTTGGAGACGTTCTGCAGCACCATGTCGATGTTGACGTCCGCGTCGGCCACGGCGCGAAACACCTTGGCGGCGTAGCCAGGAACGTCGGGCAGTCCGACGACCGTCACCTTCGCCTCACCACGGTCGTGGGCGACTCCGGTCAGGATGGCGTCTTCCATGGGGATGTCCTCCATCGATCCTTTGACGAGCGTGCCCGGGTTGTCGGAGTACGACGACCGGACGTGTATCGGAACGTCGTAGCGGCGGGCGTATTCCACGCAGCGCAGCATCAGCACCTTGGCGCCTGCCGCCGCCATCTCGAGCATCTCCTCGAAGCTGACGGTGGCGAGGTGCCGCGCGTTGGGCACGATGCGCGGATCGGCGGTGAAGATGCCGTCGACGTCGGTGTAGATCTCGCAGACGTCGGCGTCGAGGGCCGCGGCCAGTGCGACGGCGGTGGTGTCGGACCCACCGCGACCGAGTGTGGTGACGTCCTTGCTGTCCTGGCTGACACCCTGGAAGCCGGCGACCAGCACGATCAGTCCCTCGTCGAGTGCGTTGCGCAGCCGGCCGGGCGTGACGTCGATGATCTTGGCGTTGCCGTGGGTGCCGGTGGTGATGACACCGGCCTGCGACCCGGTGAACGACCGGGCCTCCGCGCCGAGTGAGGAGATGGCCATGGCGACCAGCGCGTTGGAGATGCGCTCACCCGAGGTCAGCAGCATGTCCATCTCGCGCGGCGGCGGGGCGGGGTTGACCTGACGGGCCAGATCCAGCAGGTCGTCGGTGGTGTCACCCATCGCCGACACGACAACGACGACCTCGTTGCCTGCCTTCTTGGTCTCGACGATGCGCTCGGCGACTCGGCGAATCCGGTCGGCGTCAGACACCGAGGATCCGCCGTACTTCTGGACGACGAGCGCCACTGTTCGCCTTTCCGTATCGATCGGGGTTTTGCCGCGGTTGAGTCCCATAAAGGATAAGGGGTCTCGCACCCCGTTTTCCCCTCCCGCCCGATGGAGCGTGCGGCTACCGTTTGGCGATGTGACCAACCGGCAGGCAGACACCCGCGTACCGATCCACGAGCCGATTGCCGCGCGCTGGAGCCCAAGGGCGTTCGACCCCGATGCGACGGTCACCCTCGAGCAGTTGACGGCGGTGCTGGAGGCGGCCCGCTGGGCGGCGACCTGGGGACATCGACAGCCGGTCCGGTTTCTGGTCGGCCTGCGCGGCGACGAGACGTTCGGTTCGCTTGCGGTGACGCTCAAACGTGGCAACGCGTACGCGCACGCGGCGGGCGCATTGATCCTGGTCTGCGCTGACCAGGGCCCGGATGAGAAGACGGCACTCTATTCGGGCGTCGACGCCGGGGCCGCGATCGCCAACGCGAGCATCGAGGCGGTCACGCGCGGGCTGATCGCGCACCCGATGGCCGGCTTCGACGTCGACGCGGCACGGGCCGCCTTCGTCATTCCCGACGAGTTCCGCCCGCTGGCGGTGCTCGCCATCGGGACGCTGGGCGACTACTCGATGGCCGATGAGGCTATCGTCGACCGCGACTCGAAGGCCCGCGAGCGGCTCCCGTTCGAGCAGGTCGCGTTCTCGGGCAGGTGGGGGTCGGCGTTCACGCCGGGCACGTCGTCGCCAGCTGACTGACCTCGGCTTGGAACTGAT
>JAOPWT010000386.1 GCA_025965555.1 Mycobacterium sp. | reverse complement strand
CCGGTTCTCGTCGCTTGGCCATCACGAACCTTCCCTTCTGACAACCTTTTCCAGTGCCCGCAGCCGTACCGAAGCGCTGCGCGGGTTGAGTTCGATCTCGTCGGGCCCCGCCTTTTCCGCACCGCGCGTCAACGAGACGAAGAAGGGCTCGTGGCCGGGAAGCTCGACCGGCAAGCCCGCGGGAGTCCGTGACGCCGTCGCGGAAGCGAACTCGCCCTTGACGATTCGGTCCTCCAGTGACTGATATGCCATGACCACGATCCGGCCACCCTCGCGCAGCGCGGTGAGCGCGCCGGGCAAGGCAGAGCGCAGCGAGTCCAGCTCGCCGTTGACTGCGGTCCGCAAGGCCTGGAAGGTTCGCTTGGCCGGGTGCCCTCCGGTCCGGCGGGCCGGCGCAGGGATGACGTCGTAGAGCACCTCGACCAGCTCGGCGGTGGTCTCGAAGGGCTTGCGGTCGCGCCGTCGCACGATCTCGCCCGCGATGCGGCTGGCGAAGCGCTCCTCCCCGAACTCCTGCAGCACCCGCGTCAAGGCTCTCTTGTCATAGGTGTTCAGTATCTCGGCGGCCGTCAACGGCGCGTCCTGATCCATCCTCATGTCCAGTGGCGCGTCATGGGAGTAGGAGAATCCGCGCTCGGCGCGGTCGAGTTGCATCGACGAGACGCCGAGGTCGAACAGGACACCGTCGACGTCGCCGTCGCCAGATTCGTTCTCGCCGTTGCGATCTGCCCAGAAGCCGTCGTAGCGGGTCTGTACGAAGGTGACCCGGTCGCCGAACCGTGCCAGTCGCTCGCCCGCGATGGCCAGCGCGGTGCGGTCACGGTCGAGGCCGATGAGATGCAGCCCGGGCAGCTCGGTGAGGAAGCGCTCCGCGTGGCCACCGGCGCCGAGCGTGGCATCGACGAGGACCGCGCCGGCACCGTCGGCATTGCGCCGGGTGAGTGCGGGCTTGAGCAGCTCGACGCAGCGGTCGAGGAGGACCGGGTCGTGTGGGTGATCGTCAGTCATCGCAACACCCTCGGGAAGTGTGCCTGCCCTTGCATCGAGGTCCCTGTCCGAGATTGCGGACCTGGCGTTGGGGAAGTACGCCAGGGCCGGTTCGGGCAGAGGCCACCATGCAGGGGCAGCTGAACTAAATGATGTCGCGCAGGGTGTCATCGCTGGCCGCGGAGAAGTTCTCTTCGTGGGTCTGCTGATAAGCCTGCCAAGCTCGTGCGTCCCAGATCTCCAGGAATTCGATCGAGCCGATCACCACGCAGTCCTTGGAGAGGTCAGCGTATTGGCGATGGTCGGCCGACAAGGTGATCCGGCCTTGTGCGTCGGGGTGTTGTTCGTCGGTCGCCGCCGCCAGGTAACGCAGGTAGGCGCGAGCGTCCGGATTGCTGCGCGATGCCTGCGAAGCCCGGTCTGCGAGCTTCTCGAATTCCGCTCGCGGATAGACAGCGAGGCTGTGATCTTGACTCTTGGTGACCATCAACCCCCCTGCCAGTGCTTCGCGAAACTTGGCGGGCAGCGTGAGCCGCCCCTTGTCGTCGAGTTTTGGCGTGTAGGTACCGAGAAACATCCCCGCCACCTCCAGCTGCCCTGCCTACGAAGCTCCGGTTGCTCCGTTGTCCGCCACATTACCCCACGATCCCCCACTTTGCTCCATTCACTGGCAACATTTTGGGCTCGACCCCCACTAGTCACCACATGGGCAGCCAATTTTGCCCTGTTGAGAGGGTCCAGAGAGCGTGGGTTAGCGAGAAATTGCAGCTAGCGGCCCATTGGACCTGCGGTGGGGCATGGTGGGGCAAGGAGGGGGTCTACCCCGCGCCCGGCGCCGGCTACGGCGTGTCGGGCGGCAAAGAAAAAAGGGCAGCTCCCAACGGAGCTGCCCTGACGTCCCTTCCGTACCTCAATCCTCGAAGCGGCGGCGGAACCTTTCCTCCATGCGACTGGCGAACGAATTGCCGCTCTTGGCGCGCTTCTGCTGTGCCGAACCCGGTTCTGGCGGAGTGCCTTCGCCCCGTCCGGCCACCCGCGGCCCCGTGATCGCGAAGACCACGCCGCCGAACATGATGACGAAGCCGATCACGCTGACGATCAGGAACGCGTGATTGACGTTGGCATAGAACGGCACGCCGGCCACCAACAGGCCCAGGCCCACCAGGAACAGCACCGCGCCTTGTAGGCGGCGCCGTGCCGACGGTGCCCGCAGGTTCCCGCCGCGCACACTCGACGCGAACTTGGGGTCCTCGGCATAAAGAGCGCTCTCGATCTGGTCGAGCATGCGCTGCTCATGATCGGAGAGTGGCATCCGTGCCTCCCATGTTGCGTCCCTGCTGCGTCCGCGAAACCGCGGCCGTGCGTTCAAATTCCGTACGCCCGCGTTTGCGGGGCACCTGAACACCATGATACGAGCAGAATCCGACCCGTACCACCTAGTTCGGAGCTCGATTGTAGTTGGTGGCCCGCCGGTGACGAGATACTGCGTCGCTGACCGGATAATGACGTCGACTCGGCAACAGCGCGAAGGGCACCAAGAGGTTGGCCACGTTCCTCATCGACCTGTCACCCGGCGACATGCAACGGCGCCTCGGGGACGCACTCGGCATCTACGTCGATGCGATGCGATATCCACGGGGCACCGAGGATCAACGCGCCTCGATGTGGCTCGAGCACACCCGCAGAAAGGGCTGGACGGCCGTGGCCGCCGTCGAGGCGCCCGAGCGATCCGCCGATGACGACGAAGGACCGACGTTGAGCGGGGCTCCGATGCTCGGCGTCGCCTACGGGTATTGCGGCGCACCGGATCAGTGGTGGCAACAGCAGGTGGTGCAGGGTCTCGAGCGGGGTGGCGTGGGGAAGTCGCGCATCGCGGAGCTGATGACCAGCTACTTCGAGCTGACCGAGCTGCACATCCATCCCCGGGCACAGGGTCGTGGGCTTGGCGAGGCGCTGACCCGACGGCTGTTGTCCGGACGTGCCGAACCACACGTCCTGCTCTCGACGCCCGAGATCAACGAGGAGGCCAACCGCGCCTGGCGGCTGTACCGGCGCCTGGGGTTCACCGACGTCATCCGGGGCTACCACTTCGCGGGAGACCCTCGGCCGTTCGCCATCCTCGGCCGGGAATTGCCGCTGTGAACGTGTGGGTCTGGCACCATATCGGGGTGCCACACCGCCGCAAGCGCCTGCTCGCCCTGCTTTTGCTGGTGCTGATCGCACCCATGGTCGCGGGCTGCGTCCGGGTGCGCGCCTCCATCACCGTGTCGCCGGACGACCGGGTGTCCGGTCAGATCATCGCAGCGGCCAAGCCCAAGAACGCCGACGACAAGGGTCCCCAGCTGCTCAACAGCCTGCCCTTCAGCAACAAGGTGTCGGTGTCGTCCTACGAGCGCGACGACTACGTCGGATCCCAGGCGGTGTTCTCCGACCTCACCTTCGCCGAACTGCCCCAGCTCGCGAACATGAACCGCGACGCCGCTGGCGTCGACATCTCGCTGCGCCGGGCCGGTGACCTGGTGATCCTCGAGGGCCGCGCGGACCTCACCACCGTCAACGATCCCGACGCCGACGTGTCGCTCAACGTCGCCTTCCCCGGTGACGTCACGTCGACGAACGGCGACCAGGTCTCTACCGACGTCGTCCAGTGGACGCTCAAACCGGGCGTGGTCAGCACGATGAATGCCCAAGCCCGCTTCACGGACCCGAGTGCGCGATCGTTCACCGGGGCAGCCATCTGGCTCGGTGTCGCCGCCTTCCTGGTGGCGGGGATCATCGGCGGCGTGGCATGGACGAGCCGTGATCGGAGCCCCGTCATGGCCAATCCGCACGAACCTCGCTGACGTGCCCGGCGCCCTGACTTGCTACACACCACCGCCCACGCTCTAGTCTGAAGACACTTTGGGGTAGTGAAAGGGGCGCGCGCTGAGCGTGGATGCTGCCGCGGGACCGTCGGCTGTGGAGTTGGTGAGCGCCGTCACCGAACAACTGCGGGACTATCTCCACGCCCGGCGACGCGACGCGGCCTACATCGGAGACGACTACGCGGAGATGACGGCCGCGCTCGAGGAATTCGTGCTGCGCGGCGGCAAGCGGCTGCGCCCGGCATTCGCCTACTGGGGTTGGCGCGCCGTCGCGCCGGCAGGCCGCTCCGCCGACGCGGACGTCCTGCTCCTGTTCTCCGCGCTCGAGCTGCTGCACGCGTGCGCGCTGGTGCACGACGACATCATCGACGCCTCCGAGACCCGCCGCGGGCTGCCGACGGTCCATCGGCTGTTCGCCGACCGGCACCGCGAGAGGAAGTGGCACGGCTCGTCGGAACAGTTCGGCGTGTCCGCGGCGATCCTGGCCGGTGACCTGTCGCTGGTGTGGGCCGACGACATCGTGACCTCCGCCGACCTGCCGCTCGACGCGCACCGCCGCGTCCAGAAGGTGTGGGCCGACATCCGTACCGAGGTGCTCGGCGGCCAGTTCCTCGATATCGTCGCCGAGGCCAGCGGTGCGGAGACGGTCGCGTCGGCGATGAACGTCAACGCCTACAAGACTGCGTCCTACACGGTGTCGCGGCCGCTTCAACTCGGCGCGGCAGCCGCGGCCGACCGGCCCGACGTACAGGCCATCTTCCACGAGGTGGGCACCGACCTCGGCGTCGCCTTCCAACTGCGCGACGACGTACTCGGCGTGTTCGGCGATCCCGCCGTCACCGGCAAGCCCTCGGGCGACGACCTGAGGTCGGGTAAGCGGACCGTGCTCCTCGCCGAGGCGGTTCAACGCGCCGACCAGTCGGATCCTCTGGCGGCCAAGCTGTTGCGCGCGTCGATCGGCACTGACCTCACCGACGCGCAGGTGCGCGAACTGTGTCTGGTGATCGAATCGGTCGGAGCCCTCGCTGCCGTCGAGAGCCGCATCGAATCGCTCAACAGCCAGGCTCTGGCCCTGCTCGACGCGGCGCCCATCGACGTCCACGCCAAGGTCGGTCTGGCCGAACTCGCCAGATTGGCGTCGAACCGGTCCGCCTGAGGCGAATGACGACTCCGACCCCCTCCCCGACTGTCACGGGCGAACCGAGAACCGGACTCGGCCAGCACATCTCGCGCCTGACGGCATTCGCCGCATCCCCTGAGGGACGGCCTGCCCTGCTCGGTTGCCTCGGCGCCGCCCTGATCACCCTCGGTGGTCTCGGTGCGGGCAGCACCCGGTTGCACGATCCGGTGTTGGAGTCACTGCAACTGTCCTGGCTGCGGTTCGGGCACGGCCTGGTGGTGTCCTCGATCCTGCTGTGGGGCGGCGTCGCCGCGATGCTGGTCGCCTGGCTCTGGCTCGGTCGTCGAGTCGTCGACCGCACCGCGACCAAGTACACGATGCTCGCGACCACCGGTTTCTGGCTGACGCCCCTGCTACTGAGCGTGCCCGTGTTCAGCCGCGACACCTACTCCTATCTCGCCCAGGGCGCCCTGCTACGCGACGGCTTCGACCCCTACATCGTCGGCCCGATCGAGAACCCCAACTCGCTGCTCGACGACGTGAGTCCGATCTGGACCACGACCACCGCTCCGTACGGCCCCGTGTTCATCCTGGTGGCGAAGTTTGTCACGCTGCTGGTCGGCGACCACGTCATCGAGGGCACCATGCTGCTCAGGCTGTGCATGCTGCCAGGGCTGGTGATGCTGATCTGGGCGGCACCCCGGATCGCGCGCCACGTGGGAGCCAACGGCCCTGCCGCACTGTGGATCTGCGTGCTCAACCCCTTGGTGATCATTCACCTGATGGGCGGCGTCCACAACGAGATGCTGATGGTCGGCCTGATGATGGCGGCCATCGCGTGTGCGTTGCAGGACAGACCCGTCTGGGGGGTCGGCCTCATCGCGATCGCGGTCGCGGTCAAGGCGACGGCGGGTATCGCACTGCCGTTCATGGTGTGGATGTGGATGCACCGCTTGAAGGACAAGCGCGGGCTCGGCACGGTCCGCGCCTTCGGCGTCGCCACGGGCGCCTCGGCGCTGATCTTCGTCGTGGTGTTCGCAGTGGTGTCGTGGCTGGCCGGTGTCGGGCTCGGCTGGCTCACTGCGCTTGCGGGTTCGGTCAAGATCATCAATTGGCTCACGGTGCCCACCGCGACGGCGAACCTAATCAATGCGATCGGCGGCCTCTTCCTGCCGGTGAACTTCTACGGGGTCCTCGAGGTCACCCGGATCATCGGGATCGCCGTCATCGCCATCTCACTTCCCTTGCTGTGGTGGCGCTTCCGGCACACCGACCGCGAGGCGTTGACCGGGATCGCGCTCGCGATGCTCGTCGTGGTGCTGTTCGTGCCCGCGGCGCTGCCCTGGTACTACACGTGGCCGCTGGCCGTGCTGTCGGCGCTGGCGCAGAGTAGGCAGGCCATCGCGGTGATCGCCGGATTCTCGACCTGGATCATGGTGATCTTCAAACCCGATGGCTCACACGGCATGTACTCGTGGCTGCACGTCGCGTTGGCCACGGCATGTGCCGTGGCGGCGTGGTACTCGCTGGTGAAGTGCCCGGAGAAGGCCGAAGCAGAGCAGGCGCAGAGCCCTCAGTAGGCCATCGCCTGCGCGCGCCGCACGACCTCGCGCGCCTGGTGCGAATGCAACGCGTCCACGGGCCGGGCATTCGGCTTGGCTTCTCCTGCACCGTCGCGACTGATCGTCAGCGATTGGTCGGGGGTGAAGAGCCATCGCACGATCTCGGTCTCGCCGAAGCCGCCGTCGTGCAGCACGACCAGCAGGCCCGACAGACTCTTGACGACGTGCCCGGTGTCGTCGAAGAAGATCTTCGGCACCACCAGGACCCCGTCGCGGCGCACCCCGATCAGGTGCTTCTGCCGCAGATGCTGGTGCACTTTGGTCACTGGGATGCCGAGAACGGACGCCACGGCGGGAAGGTCGTAGACGGCTTCGTCGGGATCCAGAACGTCGTCGGCAGCCGGAATGTTGCTCACCGGACCGAGTCTAAGATGCACGCGTGGATAGCAGCCAGCGATCGGACCCGCTTGTCGGCATCGTTTTGGACGGCCGCTACCGCGTCGACGCCATGATCGCCACCGGCGGCATGTCCTCGGTGTACCGCGGACTCGACCTCCGACTGGACCGTCCGGTCGCGTGCAAGGTGATGGATTCCCGTTACGCAGGCGATCAACAGTTCCTTTCCCGGTTCCAGCGCGAAGCCCGCGCGGTCGCCCGTCTGAAGGATCCCGGCCTCGTCGCCGTCTACGACCAGGGCCTCGATGGCCAGCATCCCTTCCTGGTCATGGAGCTCATCGAGGGCGGCACGCTGCGCGAATTGCTCAGGGAACGCGGCCCGATGCCGCCCCACGCCGTCGCCGCCGTGCTGACGCCGATACTCGGCGGGCTCGCCGCGGCGCACCGGGCGGGACTGGTCCACCGCGACATCAAGCCGGAGAACGTGTTGATCTCCGACGACGGCGAAGTCAAGATCGCGGACTTCGGATTGGTTCGCGCCCTCGCCGAGGCGAAGATCACCTCGACGAGTGTGATCCTCGGCACGGCGGCCTACCTTTCCCCCGAACAGGTGGGCACCGGCGACGCAGGCCCGGAAAGCGACGTATACGGCGTGGGCATCCTCGCCTACGAATTGCTCACCGGCACCACGCCGTTCACCGGGGACAGCGCCCTGACCATCGCCTACCAGCGGATGGACCACGACGTGCCCCCGCCCAGTGCCGCGATCGCAGGCGTGCCGCCGCAGTTCGACGACCTGGTGCTGCGCGCGACCAGGCGAGAGCCCGCCGACAGGTACGCCGACGCGGCAGCCATGGGCGCCCAATTGCACGCGATCGTCGACGAACTCGGCCTACCGCCGTTCCGGGTGCCCGCCCCGAGCGATTCCGCTCAGCACGTGGCGTCGGCGGAGTTTCACAGCCGGGTTCACTCACCCGAGCACACCACCCAGACCACCGCTGCGTCCCCGCCCCCGACGCCGATTCTGCCGACCCGCGACCCTCAACCGCTGCCCATGCCGCCTCGGCAGCACACCAGGGAGATGACGCGCGGACCCGACGATTGGGACGGTCCCGAGAATCGTTCCGGCCCAGGCCAATTCGCCGGTATCGACATCGACGATCTGGAGTGGGCGCGGCAGCGTGGCCGACGCGTCACCCTGTTCTGGCTGATCGGCATCCTGACCCTCACCGCGCTGGTGGCCGCCGGAGCGTGGACGCTCGGCAGCAACCTGCAGGGCCTGATCTAGGAATCCGGAAGCTAGTCCCGCAACATCTCCGCGACCAGAAATGCCAGTTCGAGCGACTGCTGGGTGTTCAGCCGCGGATCGCAGGCCGTCTCGTAGCGGCCGGCCAGGTCGGAATCCGAGATGTCCTGCGCCCCACCGAGACACTCCGTCACGTTCTCGCCGGTGATCTCGACGTGGATGCCGCCGGGGTGGGTGCCGAGCGCGTGGTGCACCTCGAAGAAGCCCTGCACCTCGTCGACGATCCGATCGAAGTGCCGCGTCTTGTAGCCGGTCGACGACTCGTGGGTGTTGCCATGCATCGGGTCGCACTGCCAGATCACCTGATGACCGGTGGCCTGCACCTTCTCGATGATCGGCGGCAGCAGATCGCGTACCTTGCCGTTACCCATCCGGCTGACCAGCGTCAGACGGCCCGGCTGGTTGTGCGGATCGAGCCGTTCCACGTACTCGACGGCCAGTTCGGGCGTCACGTTCGGCCCGATCTTGACGCCGATCGGATTCGCGATCACCTCAGCGAACGCGACGTGCGCGCCGTCGAGCTGACGGGTGCGGTCACCGATCCAGACGTAGTGCGCCGACAGGTCGTACAGGCGAGGTTCGGAGCCGTCCGCAGTGCCTTCGTGGGACAACCGCAGCATCGCGCGCTCGTAGTCCATTACCAGCGCCTCGTGGCTGGCGTAGATATCGGCGGTCTGCAGGATGCGGTAGTTGACCCCGCACGCGCTCATGAATCGCAGCGC
>JAOPWT010000344.1 GCA_025965555.1 Mycobacterium sp. | reverse complement strand
TCGTCCGCCGAGGCCGATGTCCTCGGCCATGGTGATCTGCACGTGGTCGACGTAGTGCGCGTTCCAGATCGGATCGAACAGCTGGTTGGCGAAGCGCAGCGCAAGGATGTTCTGCACCGTCTCCTTGCCCAGATAGTGGTCGATGCGGAACACCGACGTCTCCGGGAAGACGCTGTTGACGACCTGGTTCAGCGACTTCGCGCTCTGGAGGTCGTGGCCGAAGGGCTTCTCGATGACGACGCGACTCCACCGGTCACCCTCGGGTCGGGCCAGGCCCGACTTGGACAGTTGCTCGCACACCGTCGGGAACGCCTTCGGCGGAATCGACAGGTAGAAAGCGTGATTGCCGCCGGTGCCACGCTCTTCGTCGAGCTTGTCCAGGGTCTGCTTCAACGTCACGAAGGCGTCGTCGTCGTCGAACGCGCCCTGCACGAAGCGGATGCCCTCGTTCAGCCGGTCCCAGACCTCCTGACGAAAGGGCGTGCGGGCATGCGCCTTCACCGCGTCGTACACGATCTTGGCGAAGTCTTGGTCGGCCCAGTCGCGTCGGGCGAACCCGACCAACGAGAAGGTCGGCGGCAGCAGGCCGCGGTTGGCCAGGTCGTAGATGGCGGGCATCAGCTTCTTGGTGGCCAGATCGCCGGTCACGCCGAAGATGACCACCGCGCAGGGACCCGCGATCCGAGGCAAGCGCTTGTCGAGCTTGTCCCGCAGCGGGTTCTGCCAATCGTCGGCAGTCCCAGTGCTGCTCATTTGGCCGCGTCGAGCTGATCCTGAGTCGCCTTGAGCAGCTCGACCCACGACTTCTCGAACTTGTCGACGCCTTCGCTCTCCAGAACCAGGAACACGTCGGTCAGGTCGATGCCGATCGCCGAGAGCCGGTCGAACACCATCTGCGCGGCTCCCGCGGTACCGCTGATCGTGTCGCCCTTGATCTCACCGTGGTCGGCCACGGCCTCCAGCGTCTTCTCCGGCATCGTGTTCACCGTGTTCTTGGCGACCAGTTCGGTGACGTACAGCGTGTCGGAGTAGTCCGGGTTCTTGACGCCGGTCGACGCCCACAGTGGCCGCTGCACCCGAGCGCCTTCGGCGTAGAGCTTGCCGTACCGTTCCCCACCCACGAACACCTGCTGGTAGGCGGCGTACGCGAGCCGCGCGTTGGCGACACCTGCCTGACCACGCAGCCCCAGCGCCTCCTCGGTCCCGATGCCCTCGAGTCGCTTGTCGATCTCGGTGTCGACGCGGGAGACGAAGAACGACGCGACGGAGTGGATCTTCGACAGGTCGTGCCCGGCTTCCTTGGCCTTCTCCAGCCCTTTCAGGTAGGCGTCCATGACCAACCTGTGCCGTTCGACGCTGAAGATCAGCGTGACGTTCACCGAGATGCCCTCGGCGATGACCGCGGTGATCGCCGGTAGGCCCGCCTCGGTGGCCGGAATCTTGATCAGCACGTTCGGCCGGTCGACGATCTTCCACAACTCGATGGCCTGAAGGATGGTCTTGTCGGAGTCGTGCGCGAGCCGGGGGTCCACCTCGATGGAGACCCGTCCGTCCACGCCGCCGGAGGCCTCGTAGACCTTGGCGAGGACGTCGCAGGCATTGCGGACGTCGTCGGTGGTCACCGTGCGGATGGTGGCGTCGACGTCGGCGCCCCGCTCGGCGAGCTCCTTGATCTGATCGTCGTAGGCGTGGCCCTTCGACAGCGCAGCCTGGAAGATCGACGGGTTGGTCGTGACGCCGACGACGCTCTTGGTGTCGATCAGGTTCTGCAGATTGCCGGTCTGCAGGCGCTCTCGCGACAGGTCGTCGAGCCAGACGGACACGCCCGCGGCGCTCAGCGCCGCGAGGTTCGGGTTCTGAGTCATCAATGCTCCTAGTTCGGTGTCAGTTTTCGAGTGATCGTTCTGCTGCGGCCGCTACGGCCTCCGGGGTGAAGCCGAACTCGCGGAACAACGTCTTGTCATCGGCGGATTCGCCGTAGTGCTCGATCGACACGATCTCGCCGGTGTCGCCGACCAGCTTGTGCCAGCTCTGCGCGACGGCGGCTTCCACCGCGACGCGAGCGGACACCTCGGGGGGCAGCACGCTGTCGCGGTACTCCTTCGGCTGCGACTCGAACCACTCCACACACGGCATGGAGACCACGTAGGCGGTGATGTCCTTCTCCGCCAACAACTTCTTCGCCTCCACGGCCAACTGCAATTCCGAACCCGTGCCGATGATGATGACGTCCGCATCGTCGGCGGGATTGCCCCCACCGAGGACGTAGCCGCCCTTCGAGACACCGTCGAAGTCGGTGCCCTCGAGCACCGGGATGCCCTGTCTGGTGAGGATGAAACCGACCGGCCCGCTGCCGTTGCCGCGCGCGATGATGCTGCGCCACGCGTAGGCCGTCTCGTTCGGGTCGCCCGGCCGCACCACGGACAGGTTGGGGATCGCCCGCAGTGCGGCGAGGTGCTCGATCGGCTGGTGGGTCGGACCGTCTTCACCCAGTCCGATGGAGTCGTGGGTCCAGATGTAGATCGTGTCGATGTCCATCAGCGACGCCAGTCGCACGGCGGGACGCATGTAGTCGGAGAACTGAAGGAAGGTGCCGCCGAACGCGCGGGTGGGCCCGTGCAGCACGATGCCGGACAGGATCGAACCCATGGCGTGCTCGCGGATGCCGAAGTGCAGCACCCGGCCGTACCAGTCCGCCGTGAAGTCCTCGGTGGAGATGGACGGCGGCCCGAACGACTTCACGTCCTTGATGGTGGTGTTGTTGCTGCCCGCGAGGTCTGCCGAGCCGCCCCACAGTTCGGGCAGCTTCGGGGCGACGTCGTTCAGCACCTGGCCGAACGCGGCCCGCGTGGCGATCGCCTTGGAGCCCGGCTCCCAGTAGGTCACGTCGGCGTCCCAGCCCTCGGGCAGCTCCTGAGCCAGGAGGCGGTCGAGCAGCTTCTTGCGTTCCGGCTCGCGCTCGGCCCATGCGTCGAATTCAGGCTGCCACTTCGCGTGGGCTTCCCGGCCGCGGTCCACCAGCTTGCGGGTGTGCTCGATGACCTCGTCGCGCACCTCGAACTTCTTGTCGGGGTCGAAGCCGAGCACCCTCTTGGTGGCGGCCACTTCCTCGTCGCCGAGCGCCGAACCGTGCGCGGCGCCGGTGTTCATCTTGGTGGGCGCCGGATAGCCGATGATCGTGCGCACCGAGATGAACGATGGCTTGTCGGTCACGGCCTTGGCCGCCTTGATGGCTTCTTCTATCCCAGTGACGTTCTCGCCGCCCTCGACTTCCTGCACGTGCCAGCCGTAGGCGCGGTAGCGCGCCGGTATGTCCTCGGACAGCGCGATATTGGTGTCGTCCTCGATCGAGATCTGGTTGTGGTCGTAGAACACGATCAGGTTGCCGAGCTGCTGGGTGCCTGCAAGTGACGACGCCTCGCTCGTCACGCCTTCCTCCATGTCACCGTCGGAGGTGATCACGAAGATGAAGTGATCGAACGGGCTGGTGCCCGGCGCTGCGTCCGGGTCGAAGAGGCCGCGCTCGTAACGCGATGCCATCGCCATTCCGACCGCCGATGCCAGCCCCTGACCGAGCGGCCCGGTGGTGATCTCGACGCCCTTGGTGTGGCGGAACTCCGGATGTCCCGGAGTCTTCGACTTCCAGGTGCGTAGCGACTCGATGTCTTCGAGCTCGAGGCCGAAACCACCCAGGTACAGCTGGATGTACAGGGTCAGGCTGCTGTGGCCGGCGGACAGGACGAAGCGGTCCCGGCCGAGCCAGTGGACGTCCGAGGGGTCGTGCGTCATCTGGCGTTGAAACAGCGTGTACGCCAGCGGCGCCAAGCTCATTGCGGTGCCGGGGTGGCCGTTGCCGACCTTCTGGACGGCATCCGCCGCGAGTACGCGCACCGTGTCGACGGCTAGTGAATCAACCTCCGCCCAGTCCTCCGGGTGGTTGGGGCGGGTGAGTGCGGAAATCTCTTCCACTGTGGTCACGAGCGAGCTCCTCGGGTCGGCAAGCTGTCACTGAATAGCCTAGTGCGGATCGGTTCATCGCCGCAGGCCGCGTCGTTCAAGTTGGCTGGGCGTTCACGTACGGCGACCCTGCATTGTTCGGCGCACAGTTCCACGGTCTACCATCCTCTGTAGTAGAAGCCGCGTGCTGCCGCGAATTACGAGGAGAACAACTGCGTGAGCATTCGCGAGCGCCGTATTTTCCGCGAGGCGCCTGGCCGAACCCGTACCACCCTGATGGCGTATCTGGCTCTTACCAAGCCGCGCGTCATCGAGCTCCTGCTCGTCACGACCATCCCGGCGATGCTGCTGGCCGACCGGGGCGCCGTGGACCCCCTGCTGATCGTCAACACCCTGTTCGGCGGCATGCTCGCCGCGGCGGGGGCGAACACGTTGAACTGCGTCGCCGACGCGGACATCGACAAGGTGATGAAGCGGACCGCGCTCCGGCCGCTGGCGCGTGCCGCGGTACCGACGCGCCACGCGCTGGTCTTCGGGCTGGTGCTCACAGTCGGGTCCTTCGCCTGGCTGTGGTGGACCACCAACCTACTGTCCGGCGTGCTGGCCATCGTGACCATCGCCTTCTACGTGTTCGTCTACACGCTGCTGCTCAAGCGCCGCACGTCGCAGAACGTCGTATGGGGCGGCGCGGCGGGCTGCATGCCGGTGATGATCGGCTGGTCCGCAGTCACCGGAACCATCGGTTGGCCGGCGCTGGTGATGTTCGCGATCATCTTCTTCTGGACGCCGCCGCACACCTGGGCGCTGGCGATGCGCTACAAGGACGACTACAAGGCGGCCGGCGTGCCCATGCTGCCGGTGGTGGCCACTGAACGCCAGGTCACCAAGCAGATCCTGATCTACACGTGGCTGACGGTGCTGACCACGCTGGCGCTCGGGCTGGCGACCGGCTGGCTGTACGCGGCGGTGGCACTGCTGGCGGGCGCATGGTTCCTGACGATGGCCCATCAGCTGTACGCCGGGGTCAAGCGCGGTGAGCCGGTGAAGCCGCTGCGGTTGTTCCTGCAGTCGAACAACTATCTGGCGGTGGTGTTCTGCGCACTGGCCGTCGACTCGGCGCTGGCGTTGCCGACGCTGTTCGGCTAGTTCGGGTCCCAGCCCCCGCGCCGCCCCTGCTTGATCCCACCCCTTCGCTTCTTGTCCACGAGTCGGCGTTCCTTCGCACCCCTTGAGGGCTTGGTCGGCTTGCGCGTCGGGGCGGGTGCGACAGCGGCGGCGCGGAGCAAGCGCGTCATGCGCTGCCGGGCCGCGGCACGGTTCTGCAGCTGCGCGCGATGCTCGCTCGCCGTGACGGTCAGCACGCCGTCGGCGAGGCGGCCGCGCAGTCGACAGAGGATCCGCTGGCGCAACCACTCGGGTACCGACCGCGACCGCGCCACGTCGAAGGACAGCTCGACCCGACTGTCCGCCGTGTTCACCCCCTGGCCGCCGGGGCCGGAGGACCTGGAGAAGCGCTCGCTCAACTCGGACCCGGGCACCACGAACCCGCGTGTCACGTTCAGATCCCCGAGCACACCGACGAGATTAGGGCACCAGCACGACCGAGCCGACGGTCTTGCGGCCCTCCAGGTCGGCGTGTGCCTTGCCCGCGTCGGCCAGCGGGTACCGCTTGCTGACCGTGACCGAGATGGTCTCCGTCGCGATGGCGTCGAGCAGTTCGCCGGCCCGCCAGGAGAATTCGTCGGGGGTTCGGGTGTAGTGCGCCAACGTGGGCCTGGTCAGGAACAGGGAACCCGCGCTGTTGAGGCGTTGCGGGTCGAACGGAGGAACGGGTCCGCTGGACGCGCCGAACAGGGCGAGCGTGCCGCGCAGGGCCAGGCTGGCCAGGCTGGCGTCGAAGGTCGACGCCCCGACTCCGTCGTAGACCGCGGCGACGCCCCTGCCGCCGGTGAGTTCGCGGATCCTGGCGCCGAACTCGGCCGGGTCGTCCGGATAGTCGAGCACCTCGACGGCACCCGCCTGCCGGGACAGTTCGGCCTTCGCGGTGGTCGAGACGGTGGAGATGACCTTGACCGCCATGCTGGTGGCCCATTGCGTCAGGATGAGCCCGACGCCGCCTGCGCCCGCGTGAACCAGAACGGTGTCGCCCTGCTGCGCCGGGTAGACCGACTTGAGCAGATAGTGCGCGGTCATCCCCTTGAGCAGTGCGGAGGCTGCGACGTCGGCCGGGACGGCATCGGGCACGTAGGCCACGAAATCGGCAGGGGCGACGCAATATTCGGCGTAGGCGCCATCGGCCTGCGCGGTGACCACCCGATCGCCGACGTTGAGCGCCGCCACGTCGTCGCCGACGGCGGCCACGGTGCCGCAGACCTCGGAGCCCACCACGAACGGCAGTTCGCGGGGGTACTGCCCCGATCGGAAGTACGTGTCGATGAAGTTGACGCCGATGGCGTCGGCCTTGATCAGTACCTGGCCAGGACCCGGGGTCGGTTCCTGCTTCTCGACGTAGGTGAGGACTTCGGGGCCGCCGGTTTCGGTCACTTCGATCGCATGCATGACACCTATCATTCCAACGTGAAGCTCGCACGGCCCGACGTTCGTCATCCCCGCATCGTTCTTGCAGGCTGCAGGGCCCTTGTCGCCGGCGACGGCGACGATGCCGGCCTGATTCCCGCGCTGCGGTCGCGAGGTCTGCACGCCCGCTGGCTGTCCTGGGACGACCCGGAGACGCTCGAGGCCGACCTCGTCATCCCTCGGGCGACGTGGGACTACACCGAGCGCCTCGACGAGTTCCTCGCCTGGACCCGTCGCGTTCGGCACCTGGTGAATGCGCCCGCCGTGGTGGCGTGGAACACCGACAAGAGGTATCTGGCGGATCTCGCCGCCGCGGGTGTCCCGACCGTGCCGAGCACGTTCTTCGCGCCGGGGCAGACGGCGCACATCCCGAGTGGGGAGGTGGTGGTCAAGCCCGCCATCGGTGCGGGATCCGTGGGTGCGCAGAGGTTCACCGACGTCGACCTGGCGCGCGGGCACGCTGCGGCGTTGCAGGCCGACGGTCGCACTGCGTTGGTGCAGCCCTACGATCCGCGGATCGCGGACGGCGAAACGGCGCTGGTCTTTCTCGGCGGTGTGCAGTCGCACGCGTTCCGTAAGGGGCCGCTGTTGCCGCCGCCCGGTGAGCGGGCCGCTCTCGACGAGTCCGGCACCTATGCCGAGGAGACCCTGCAACCGGCCGATGCCGACTTCGAGCTGTGGGACGTCGGGCACGCCGCACTGGGCGCCGCGGCGGCGAAGCTGCGCATCGACGTCGGCGAGCTGTTGTACGCCCGCGTCGACGTCATCGGCGGTCCGGACGACCCTCGGCTGCTGGAACTGGAGCTCGTCGAACCCTCGCTGGGTTGGCGTCAGCTGGACGAGGCCGCACGCGCTACGCAGCAGCGAGAGTTCGCCATCGGCGTCGAGTCAGCCCTGGATCGACTCGGGCTCGGTCCGCTGTCGCATCGACGCCCATAGCGCCGACGTCGCCGCCGTACAGGCGGCAGCACCTGCGACGTGCACGGCCACCAGGGCGGCGGGCACTCCGGTGAAGAACTGGACGGTGCCGACGAGGCCTTGAGCGCACACCAACGCCAGCAACACCCACAACCGCACGATGATCGACCGCGGCGCGCGCACCGCAAGCAGCGAGCACGCGAGACCCACGATCAGCGCCAGATACGCCACCAGCACGGTCGAGTGGAGGTGCACCAGCGTCGTGACCTCCACCTGCAGTCGTGGAACCGGTTGCGAGGCGCTCTTGTCGCCCGCGTGGGGCCCGGCGCCCGTCACCAGCGTGCCCGTCAAGA
The DNA here is from genome assembly GCA_025965555.1 of Mycobacterium sp. Taxonomy (GTDB): domain Bacteria; phylum Actinomycetota; class Actinomycetes; order Mycobacteriales; family Mycobacteriaceae; genus Mycobacterium. The sequence goes on along the minus strand of JAOPWT010000344.1, from coordinate 5,890 downwards.
GCATCGCGGCCAGCGTGACCGCGGTCAGGATGGTCAACCAGCGCAACTGTTTCGGCACCAGGAGCGTTGCCACCCCTGCGTCGGGCTCGCCGATCTTGACGAACAGCTGTACCGACAGCCAGACCATCGCCATGGAGACGAGCAGGTGGATCGCGACGGTCCACCACAGCAGTCCCGTGAGCACGGTGATGCCGCCGAGGACGGCCTGCACCACCGTCGACGCGGGCATCAGCCAGGCGTAGACGAGCACCTCGCGCCGACGACGAGCGCGAGTCACCGCGAGCACGGCCAGTGCCGCCGTGAGGACGACGAGAAAGGTGATCATCCGGTTGCCGAATTCGACGGCCTGGTGGATGACGGGAACCTCGGCAACGGGAACGGGAACGAAGCTGCCGGGGAAGCACTGAGGCCAGGTCGGGCAGCCAAGTCCCGACGCCGTGACGCGGACGATCGCGCCGGTCACGGCGATGCCACCCTGGGTCAGGATGACGGCCGCGGCGACGATGCGCTGAGTCCGCAGACTGGGTAGCGGCAACACGTCTACGAGCCGCAGCATGGAGCGTCCGACGGCCATCGCCCGATCGTAGAGCAGCAATAACTACACGACGTAGTAGGGGCTGCCCGTCACGTGAAGCGGAACCAGCGCAACGCGCACAGCGCGGCCAGCGCGCCCCAGGCTGCCAGCACGGCAACGCCGAGCCAGTCCACGGACGTCGTCAATGCCTGAGTCAGCGCCTCGGTCAGCGCACCGGAGGGTGTCAAGCGGGCCACGAATCGTGCGGTGTGCGAGACCATGCCGCCCTCGAGGGTGAGCGCGCCCAGTCCGGCGAACACGAACCACAACAGGTTGGCGACAGCCAGGACGATCTCGGCCCGCAGCGTGCCGCCCAGCAGCAGGCCCAAGGCCGTGAAGCCCGCGGTGCCCAGTGCGATGATCAGCGCGCCGAGGGCGAGCCCCGCGATCGCTGGACGCCAGCCCAGAGCAAAGCCGATGGCGCCCAACAGGACCGACTGCAGGAAGACCACGGTCACGACCGCGAGTGACTTGCCCGCAATGATGCCCCAGACCGGAAGTGCCGTCGCGCCGAGTCGTTTCAAGGCGCCGTAACGGCGATCGAAGGCCACCGCGATGGCCTGCCCGGTGAACGCGGTCGAGATCACCGCCAGCGCCATGATGGCGGGTACGAAGGTCGCCGCCCGATTGGGCCCGAACGAGCCCAACGGCATGAGCGTCAGCCCGACGAGCAACGTGATCGGGATGAACATCGTCAGCAGCAGTTGCTCGCCGTTGCGCAGCAGCAGCTTCAGTTCGAGGCGGAACTGCGCGGCCAGCATCTTCGGCACGGTCGCCGGACGCGGATCGGGCGTGAACGTGCCCGGCTCGAAGCGATTGGTCACAGTCGATGGCTCCTCGCGCAAGCGCTCGTCACGGACGCAACTCCCGTCCGGTGATGTCGAGGAACACGTCCTCGAGGCTGCGCTGTTCCACGCGCATGTCGGTGGCCAGCACGTTGAGACGGGCACACCAGGCAGTGACGGTGGCCAGCACCTGCGGGTCGATCTCGCCCTCGACGAGGTACTCGCCGGGTGCGACCTCGGTGGCCTGGTAGCTCTCGGGTAGGGCCGAAATCAGAAGGGAGAGATCGAGTTTCGGCGGGGCCGAGAATCGCAGTTGGTTCTCGGCGCCCCGGCCCATCAGCTCGGCGGGCGTGCCCTTGGCAACCGCGACGCCGTGGTCGATGATCACCAGGTGGTCGGCGAGTTGCTCGGCCTCGGTCAGCTGGTGGGTGGTGAGGACGACGGTGACGCCGTCACGCCGCAGGCCGTCGATCAGATCCCAGACCACGATGCGCGCGTGGGCGTCCATGCCCGCGGTCGGCTCGTCGAGGAACACCAACTCGGGCCTCCCGACCACGGCGCACGCGAGGGCGAGACGCTGCTGCTGGCCTCCGGAGAGCCTGCGGTAGGTGGTCCTGGCCGCCTCGGTGAGGCCAAGGGTGTCCATCAGCCAGTTGGGGTCCAGCGGGTTGGCCGAGTACGCGGCGACGAGGTCGAGCATCTCGCCTGCCCGCGCCGCGGGATAGCCACCGCCGCCCTGCAGCATCACGCCGATGCGTTCGCGGAGCCGCGCGTTGTCGACGAAGGGGTCGAGTCCGAGGATTTCGATGGTTCCCGAGTCGGGCTTGATGAACCCCTCGCACATCTCGACGGTGGTGGTCTTGCCTGCGCCATTCGGTCCGAGCAAAGCGAGCACCTCGGCGCGGTGGACCTCGAGGTCGAGCGCGTCCACGGCCGTCGTCGAGCCGTACCGCTTACTCACCCCGCGCAGTCGCACGGGGGTGTCGGAACGGGAGGTCACGGTGACTCAGCGTAGGCGTCGGTCTTGGTCACCGGTGGCGCCGGTGGCGGAGATCCAGGCTCGCTGGTTCCGTTCGTGTCGGGGAGTGGACGCCAGGGCAGTCGGGTGTAGGTGATCGCGATGAGGATCAGCACGATGAGCGTGCTCGCGATCGTTGCGTCGAGGATCTGGAACAGGGCGAACCGGTCGCCGTTGGCCGTCGGCCCGAAAATGCCGACGATCAGCGTCATCACGATGGTGGTGCCACGGAAACCGGGACGGGTCGCCCACGTCGCCAGCGGGATGATGGCCCACAACAGGTACCACGGCTGCACCACCGGAAACAGCAGTACCGTGGCGCCCAGTGCGACGCCGAGCCCACCGATCGGGTGAAGGCGACCGCGCAGGACGGCCAGCAGCAACCACGAAACCAGAATTGCGATGATGATCACACCCATGGCACGGGTGAGTCCAAGCACCGCGGTGGTGTGGTCCCCGAGTCCGAGCAGGTTGCCCACCTGACCGGTGCCCAGCGCGATGAGGGTCGGCGGCGACATCCACGACCGCACGACGTTCGCGGTGCCGAGGGTGAACAGCCAGCCGAAGCCGAGCCCACTGGCCCAGCCGATGAGCGCCGTCACCACGACCGCGATGGCCGCCACCAGCCCGCCCGCCATGACGAACGCCCTGAACGTGCCTCCCCACTTGCACGCCAGGGCCATCGCCACGAACCCCACCGCCAGCAGCGACGGCAGCTTCACCTGTGACGACATGGTGATCAGCACGGTTCCGACGACCAGCATGGCCAGCGGCATCCAGCTTGCCCAGTCGTCGCGTCCATGGGGCCAGTGCAGGGGACGCGGCAGCAGCGGACCCGCGGGGTAGTTGTCGCGTGTGCGGCTGATGGCGCGCAGCGCGAACTCGGTTCCAGCGAGCATCAGGCCCAGCATCAGTGCCTCGTTGTGGATCCCCGCCACCAAGTGCATGAACAGCAGCGGGTTGCACGGGCCCAGCCACAGCGCGCTGACCTCGGCGACACCGCATCGGCGGGCCAAACGTGGAGTGGCCCAGACGATCAGCCCCACCCCGAACAGCACCACGATGCGGTGAAACAGGACCGCGGCGACGATGTTGTCCCCGGTGATTTCGGAGATGCCGCGACCGATCCACAGGAATAGCGGGCCGTACGGGGCGGGTGTCTCGCGCCAGAGGCTCGGCACCGACAACGTGAAGACGTGGCCGAGTCCGAGGCCGGGTGCCGGCCCGACGCGGTAGGGGTCGAGGCCGATGCGCGCGATCTGACTCTGCGCCAGGTAGGAGTAGACGTCCTTGCTGTACATCGGCGGCGCGATGAGCAGGGGCAGCGCCCACAGGAGCAGCGTGCGATCCAGCTGACTGCGGGACATGCGCCTGCTGCCGAGCGCGAACCGGCCAAGCATCAGCCAGGCCAGCGCCATCATGACCGCGCCCGTCGTGGTCATCGTCAGTGACACGGTCTGGATGCGCGAGGGAAGATTGAGCAGTCGCACCCCGAACGTGGGGTCCTGCACGACCGGTCGGGCTCCTGCACCGAGTGCGCCGATGGCCATCAGTACGGTGCCGGTGGCACCGAACACGCGGGTCCGGCGCAGGAATGCGACCTCGCTGGCGATCAGCGGCGAACCGACCGTCGTCTCGTCGGCGTGCCACCGCGCGACGGCGGTGCTCAGCGACGGTTGGCGGGCGGCCATCAGTGCAGCGTAGTAAGTGGGCCACCTAAGGGTTGCCTTGCTGGACCCGCTTACCGAATTCCGTCACAATGGTGTTGTGAAAATCCGTACGGAGGTAGTCGGCGCGACCAGCGTCGCGTCGACCTCTGACGGCCACACCCGCCAATCCATCGTCCAACTTCTGCTCGAAGGCCCCACGACGGCCGGTGAGATCGGCGATCGCCTCGGCATCTCGGCTGCCGGCGTGCGCAGACACCTGGACGCTTTGGTCGACGGCGGCGATGCCGAAGCGAACGCCGCGGCGTCGTGGCAGCACAACGGGCGGGGCCGTCCCGCCAAGCGGTACCGCCTCACCGCCGCAGGGCGGGCCAAGCTCGACCACGCTTATGACGACTTGGCCGTGGCCGCCATGCGACAGCTGCGGGAAGTCGGCGGCGACGATGCCATCCGCACCTTCGCGCGGCGGCGGATCGACACCATCCTGTCCGGAGTCGACGCGATGGCGGGCGGCGACGTCACCACCGCTGCCGATCGCGTCGCCGTGGCGCTCACCGGGGCCGGTTACGCCACCACCACGACCCGGGTGACCGGTCCGATCGACGGTGTGCAGATCTGTCAGCATCACTGCCCGGTATCGCACGTCGCCGAGGAGTTCCCGGAGCTGTGCGAGGCCGAACGGGAAGCCTTCGCCGACATCCTGGGTACCCACGTGCAGAGGCTCGCGACCATCGTCAACGGCGACTGCGCGTGCACCACTCACGTACCGCTCATTCCCGAGCCCGCCCGGCGCACAGCCCGCGCCGAACCCGAAGAAATCGCCAACACGAACCAAGGAGCGTCGACATGACGACCACACCGGAAGCCCTGACCCAAGAGGAAACCATTGCCTCTCTTGGCACTTACGGCTATGGCTGGTCGGACTCCGACGTTGCGGGTGCCAGTGCGCAGCGTGGCCTGTCCGAGGCCGTGGTGCGGGACATCTCGGCCAAGAAGAGCGAGCCCGAGTGGATGCTCGAGATGCGCCTCAAGGCGCTGCGCACGTTCGACAAGAAGCCGATGCCGAACTGGGGCTCCAACCTCGAGGGCATCTTCTTCGACAACATCAAGTACTTCGTGCGCTCCAGCGAGAAGCAGGCCGCCACGTGGGACGACCTGCCCGCCGACATCAAGAACACCTACGACCGACTAGGCATCCCCGAGGCGGAGAAGCAGCGCCTGGTCTCGGGCGTGGCCGCGCAATACGAGTCGGAGGTCGTGTACCACTCGATCCGCGAGGATCTGGAGGCGCTCGGCGTCATCTTCTTGGACACCGACTCCGCGCTCAAGCAGCACCCGGAGCTGTTCAAGCAGTACTTCGGCACCGTGATCCCGGCCGGGGACAACAAGTTCTCCGCGCTCAACACGGCGGTGTGGTCGGGCGGATCGTTCATCTACGTGCCGAAGGGCGTGCACGTGGACATCCCGCTGCAGGCCTACTTCCGCATCAACACCGAGAACATGGGCCAGTTCGAGCGCACGCTGATCATCGTCGACGAGGACGCCTACGTACACTATGTCGAGGGCTGCACCGCGCCGATCTACAAGAGCGACTCGCTGCACTCCGCGGTGGTCGAGATCATCGTGAAGCCCGGCGGCCGCTGCCGGTACACCACCATCCAGAACTGGTCGAACAACGTCTACCACCTCGTCACCAAGCGGGCGGTCGCCTACGAGGGCGCGACGATGGAGTGGATCGACGGCAACATCGGCTCCAAGGTCACGATGAAGTACCCCGCCGTCTACCTGATGGGGGAGCACGCCAAGGGCGAGACCCTGTCGATCGCCTTCGCGGGCGAGGGCCAGC
>JAOPWT010000338.1 GCA_025965555.1 Mycobacterium sp. | reverse complement strand
CCGCTGCGGCCGTGGTGTTGGTGGCCTGATCGACCACCGCCACCGTGCCGCCTGCGTAATCGGTCACGTACACGCGGTCTGCCGTGGCAGCGACTCCGAACGGATCGCCGTCGATGGGGATGCGGGCCACTTCGGTGTTGTTCGTCAGGTCGATCACGGAAACCGTTCCGGCGTGGTCGGCGACGTAGAGGCGATCACCGGCGACTTCGAGGCCGAAGGGGTTGGCTCCGACGTCGATGAGTCCGACGACCTTGTTGGATGCGACGTCGACGACCGAGACGGTGCCGTCGTCGGCATTGCCGACGTAGAGCGACCTGCCGCTGGCCGCCAGCGCGAACGGCATGCTGCCGACCTCGACCGAGCCGATCGCCCTCTTGGTCGAGGTGTCGATGATCTTGACCAAGCCGTTGCCTGCGGCGTCGCCGGAGCCGTTGAGTACGTAGAGCCGATCCCCGACGACCGCCAGGCCGTAGGTGAGCCCGTCGCCGACATCGATGGTGTCGGTGACGACCGCCTCCGCAGGGTCGACGGGGGCGCGGACGTCGATCGTCCGGCCGTTCGACGCACCGACGGAGAACATGACGACGCCGCCGTCCTGGCTGAGCTGGGCGGCCAACCGGGTGACCTGGTTGGGCGTGAACGTCCACTGCCCGGTGGCACCGTTGACGGTCACGGCGCCCAGCCGTTGGTCGACGGGTGTGGCCAGGGCGTAGGTGAGTCCATTGCGTTCGTCATCGGAGACGTCGACGACGTTGACGCGGCCCGTGACCCGGCCCGTGGCCCGGTCGATCCGATCGACGATCGCACCGGGAGCGTCAGCACCCGTGTTCGCGTCGACCTCCTCGGTCTGCCGCGGGTTGACGAACAGGTCCGGCCGTTGGTCCAGTGAATTGCGCTCGAATTGCCTTCGTACCCAACCGAGTACAGCCCAGGAAGTCGGTTGATCCACCGGACTTCCCGGTCGTGGCGCGACGAACGGGGCCAACGCTGCCGCCAGGACACCGGTGAAGATCCTCAGCGACTCTCGCGCCGACGTGTCACCCTGGGGCTCCTCAGAGGTCGGCTGGGCAGCCATCGTCCTGACGCCTACTGTCGCGTCGACCGTCCCGTGCCCGATGACCGCAACGCCTCCGCCGGCGCTGGCGCTGGCGCTGGGCACACCGCTGGCCACGCTCGGCGGCGCCGTCAACGACGGAATCTCGGAGATCTTCGGCACGACCACGTGTTTCGCGCGCCTGGCAACGGTGTCGGCGTCGGTCGGCGTGCTCGCGACGACGGCATCGCCGCTGACCGACGGCACCTCCGCCGCAGCGGTGGATGCCACGTCCGCCGTCGAGGCCGCCGAGGAAGCCGATGACGTCGAGGCCGTCGACGCCTCGGTCGGCGTCGTCACGACTGCCGAGCCCTGGGACGTGATCGGTTCCGGGACGGTCTGCTGAGTATCGGTGGTGGTGGCCTGTTCGTTCGCACCGGAGGTGATCGCGCCACCCGAGCTCCGCACCACGACGCCGGGCGCAGGCTCGCTGGCAGTCTCGCTGGATCCAGATGACGGGGTCGGCACGGCAGCCTGGCCGGGGCCTGACGATTCGCCAGACCCCGACCCGGCACCGACGGAGCCCGCCCCCGTGGGTGATGTCGACCCCCCAGACGACATAACCCCGGGCTCCGTCTTTGAGTCCGAGCCCCCCGGACCCGGACTCTCGACCTGTGACGCGCCAGGGGACGGCCCGGCAGTGGGATCTGCGGTGGCGATGCCCGGATGGGCCGTCGCCGCCACACACATGCCGAGCGCAACTGCAAGGACCCCCACATAGCGAGCGTGCTTTGAGTTGCCCACTGCCGTGCCCCTTGCCGTTGTCCCTTCTGACGTCGTCCTCGTAAATAATGGCCCTCCGCCGCCATCCGGCGAATCGGGGATTTCCCTATAGTTCTGAGCCCCCCGACCCCTCGACCCCCTTGCGGGGGGTCTACACATCCCGCTTTTGCCGCTCGGCGCGCGATGCCCTACGATTATTGGAAATGGTTTTCATTAGTGTTAAGGGAGTCGAGTCGTGGCACGTCGCAATCTCGTCCAGTCCGCGCTGACGCTCGGTGTCACCTTGATCGTGTTCACCACCGCGGCGTGTGGCTCGGCGTCCTCACCGGAGGAGTCAGGTCCTCCGACCGTGGTCGCGACGACCGACGTCTGGGGCAGCATCGCCAGCGCAGTCGCGGGCGATCACTCAACCGTCCACTCGATCCTCACCAGCGCCGCCGCCGACCCACATTCCTACGAGGCCACCCCCTCTGACGCGGCGGCGATCACCGACGCGACACTCGTCGTCTACAACGGCGGCCACTACGACCAGTGGGCCGACGACATCCTGCTTGCGCATCAAGGCGTCACCACCGTCAACGCGTACTCGTTGACCCCTGCGCAGCCGGACGGCCAGCCCGCCAACGAGCACGTCTTCTACGACCTCGCGACGGCCAAGGCGGTGGCCGCCAGCATTGCCGACCACCTCGCCACCGACGACCCGGCGAACGCGGCTGCATACCGCGACAACGCGACCGCATTCGGCACCGGGGCCGACGCGATCGCGGCTTCCGAACGCGAGATCGGCCGTAAGCACCCCGGTGCTGCCGTCGTCGCCACCGAACCCGTCGCGCACTACCTCCTCGCCAACAGCGGCATCACCGACCGCACCCCCGAGTCGTTCGCCAGCGCCATCGAAGAGGGTGACGACCCCTCTCCCGCCGACGTCGCCGCGATGCTGGACCTGATCAACGGCCACCAGGTGTCGGCGGTGGTGCTGAACAAGCAGACCGAGACTCCCGTG
>JAOPWT010000337.1 GCA_025965555.1 Mycobacterium sp. | reverse complement strand
ACGAAAACACCTGTATCACACATCAATTGCATGCCCGCAAGCCGAGGAGCGCATAGAAGTGCCGAGGGGATCACCCGCCCGGTGATCCCCGCGGCCGTCTCTGGGTCGATGCCGTACGGTCAGTCGGCGGTGGCCGCCGCCGGCGCCGGCGCCGCCGGCGCCGTCGTCGCCACGCTGGGTGCCGTGGTGGAGACCGGGGAGCGTCCCGGCTGGCGCAGGAACAACGCGATACCGGCGGACACCAGAGCGCTCACCGCGGCGATCCAGTAAGCGCCGCTGTAGCCCCACGCGTCGATGACGCTGGCGCCGACGCCGATGCCGACGACCGACCCGAGCAGCTTGGAGCTGTAGATCAGGCCGTAGTTGCTGGCGTTGTTGTTCTCACCGAAGTAGTCCGGGGTGAGGGAGGCGAACATGGGGTAGAACGCACCGCCGCCGAATCCCACCAGGAAGGCGAAGAACAAGAAGGCGATTTCGTTCTTGGCCTGGCCGGAGTAGAGCAGACCGACCAGAGCCACCGCCGATACCAACAGCACGATGATCAGCGTCAGCTTGCGTCCGAGCTGGTCCGATATCCAGCCGGTCAGCGTACGACCGGTGCCGTTGACGATCGAGAGCACGCCGGCCGACGACGCCGCGATCAAAGGACCGAAGCCGAGTTCCTTGGCAAAGGGGACCATGTAGCTGATGCCGAACAGCGAGACCCCGGCGCTGATCCCCAGCGAGAGCCACATCAGCGGCAGCATGCCTGTCCGGATGGCTTCCCTCGGCGTGTACTGGCGCACGGCCGGTGGGTTCTTCCGCAGGCTCTGCGCGCCGCTCTTGCTGCTGGCCCACTGCAGCGGGTCGACGTGGGCCGGCCACCAGTTCTTCGGCGGGTCCCGGAAGAACATCCCGCAGGCGGCGACGACGATGAGCATGTATACCCCGACGAGGTCGAGTACCCAGACGTAGGTGCTCGGATGCAGGGCGTAGCTGAAGATGAAGATGAAGGGCACGGCGCCGTAGGCGAATCCGCCGTTGACGAAGCCGGTCTTGCCGCCCCGCCGTTCCGGGTACCACTTGCCGACGATGTTGATGCACGTCGCGTAGACCAAGCCGGCGCCGACACCGCCGCAGAGGGCGAAGCCTAGGTAGGCGACGATCAAGTTGCCCTGGGTGAGGCTGACGAAGCCGACCGCCGAGAGGACGGCGCCGACCAGCATGGCGGCCTTCGCCGACACGACGTCCTTCTCCCTCAGCTTTCCAGCGGGAAAGGCTACGAGGGCCTGGAAGAAGGCCCAGATGGAAAGCAACCAGAACGTCTGGGAATGCGACCAGCCGTGGGCTTCCCGGATGGAGGCTTGGGCGGCGCCGTAGCCGTACTCATAGACGCTGACCGCCATCATGGCGGCCCACGGCAGCCAGACCATCCAGGCCCGGGACCTGCCGAGTAGTTCGCGGTCGGTCTCCCCGACGCGGTAGACGCGGTTGTTCGCGTCGGTAATCTCGCGATAACTTGCGAGTGTTGAGGACATCGTTATTCTCTTTCTAGCGATGGTTACAGGCTCGCGCCTCGATCGCCTTAGCGTCGGGTTTTGAGATAGACGGTTCGAGCACTTGTCTTGCACTACACGGGGATAGAGACCGCGCGTAGTGCTGGGGCGCGCACGCCAAAGACACGTCGCAACAGGTCGCAGACGTTGTCGGCTTCGTGGCCGTCAGCGCCGAGCGACTTTCGGCGACCGTTTTCATACAATTGAGAAGCTGTCGTGGCCGCGGCTTACCTCATATCTCGTCGCCTTTCGTCGTGGACCACTGACCCGTCTTGGTAGCTGAGCCGGCGCTACCCGGCCTTTTGCTCAGATGGCTCCGGCGCGCCGGAACAGCTCGAGCTGTTCGGCGGAGTAGCCGAGTTCGGCGCAGATCGAATCGGTGTGTTCGCCAAGCATCGGCGAGCGGACGATGTCGACCGGGGAGTCAGAAAGCCGTAGCGGAGAACCGACGGTCTTGAACGAGCCGCGCTCGGGATGATCGACGGTGACGATTGATCCCAGTTCAGCCAGGGTTTCGTCTTCGATCAGTTCCTTGGTGCTCAGCACCGGACCGCATGGCACGTTGAGTGCGTTCAGCGCCGCCAACGCCTCCCACTTGGTGTGTTTCTCCGACCAGTCCTCGATGAGGGCAAAGACCTTGTCCAGTTTGGGGAGTCGATCCTCTGGCCGCGCCCAGTCGGGATGGTCGGCCAGCTCGGGGCGTCCGATCAGCTCGGCGAGTGGCGCCCACACCTGTGGCTGCACGATGACGTAGATGTAGTCGTTGGGACCGCCGCCGCTGGTGCGGACCGCCCACCCGGGCTGGCCGCCCCCCGAAGCGTTGCCCGACCGCGGCACTTCGTCGGTGAAGTTCTCGTTCGGGTACTCGTGCAGCGGGCCGGCGGCCAGGCGCTGCTGGTCGCGCAGCTTGACCCGGCAGAGGTTGAGGACGGCGTCCTGCATGGCCACCTCGACGCGCTGACCGCGACCGGTGTTGGTGCGTTGATACAGCGCGGCCAAAATTCCGGTGACCAGATGGATGCCGGTACCCGAGTCGCCGATCTGCGCTCCGGTCGCGGTGGGTGGCCCGTGCTCGAAGCCCGTGGTAGCCATGGAACCACCCATCGCCTGTGCGATCACTTCGTAGGCCTTGAAGTTGAAGTACTTGCCTGGGCCGAACCCCTTTATCGAGGCGTAGATCAATCGAGGGTTGATCTCGTGGAGTCGCTCCCACGGGAATCCGAACCGATCGACGACGCCGGGACCGAAGTTCTCAGCCAGGATGTCGACGCGCGAGACGAGGTCGGTGAAGATCCGCTTGCCCTCGTCGCTCTTCATGTTGACGGTGATGCTGCGCTTGTTGCAGTTGAGCATCGTGAAGTAGAGGCTGTCGGCGCCGGGCACGTCGCGCAGTTGGCTGCGCGTGACGTCACCGCCCCTTGGCGCCTCCAGCTTGATGACGTCGGCTCCGAGCCAGGCGAGCAGTTGAGTAGCCGAGGGCCCGGACTGCACGTGGGTCATGTCCAGCACGCAAACGCCGGCCAGCGCCTTGGCCACACCGGAACTCGGTTCCGACGCGTCATCGTCCACTGGTGTCTCATTCATGCTCACAGCCCCTTTCGCACTCGCCTCGAATCGAGCGGGCGGCTCAGCCAGATTGCATACGGTATGCGTTACACCAAGAGTGTGTCTCACCTAACAACTTCTTGTCTAGGTTTTCTTCGGTTTTCGACAAGGCCTCGATGGCCCCGGTCCGGCCTGGCTGCCCCACCTCAGCCGACTTCATTGGCCGCCACCAGCGGAAACATTGCGCCGATCCAGCTGGAAACCCACCTCGAAGAGGCATTTTGGTGATCGCCACGCGCGACTGTGACGACTGGCACAGCGCCGTCCCGGCCACCCCGTCGAACGCCCAGGAGACTCACAGCGAAAACTTCTGGTTGCGTTCAAGATTGTATGTAGTATACCGTCCGTTGTGATCGCGATCACTATCCATTTCCTGAGTGATTGGTGTTACACATGACGATGTATGCAATATTCATCGAGCGGCGCGAATCGCTCGCGGCCAAACCGCCGTCTCGATGGCGAAGCCCGACCGCCCCGTGGCCTGCCACGCAACGGAGCGTTGCAACAGCGGCAATGGCGCCGCGGAGGCAGGAGGTTCGGCCAGCATGAACGCGACAGCGAAGCCGGCATTCCGAGAGGTCGTCGACGAGAACGGCAGGGTCTACCGAATCGGCGAGACCGACCGCGACATCCTGGGGCGTTCCCGGGTCTGGATGGTCTGGCTGCCGTGGATCTCGATGATGGCGATCAGCTCGTCGGAGTATGCGTTCACCTCGGCCGAGGACACGTTGTCCGATGCACACGGCTGGCACGGCGCCCACATCTTCTGGCTGTTGGGCGTCTGGGTGTTCTTTCAGGCCGCGGTCGCGTTCCCCGCTGGTCGACTGCGGGAGAGCGGCAAGCTCTCGGCGCGGTCGGCGATGATGGTGGGGGCGGTGGGATCGCTGATGGGCTACGTGTCACTGGCCTTTGCGCCCAGCGTCTTCTGGGCGTATCTGGGATTCGGGTTCTTCGGTGGCGCTGCTGCCGGCTTCGTCTACGCCACCTGCGTGAACATGGTCGGCAAGTGGTATCCCGAACGCAAGGGCGGCAAGACCGGGTTCGTCAACGGCGGGTTCGCCTACGGATCGGTCCCCTTCATCTTCATCTTCACCTCCTATATGGACGTCAGCAATTACCGCGGAATCCTGTTCGCCGTCGGTGTGCTGTTGGCGTGCCTGGTGGCCGTGAGCGGCTTCTTCTTCAAGGACCCGCCGAAGAACTGGTGGCCAGCGCACGTCGATCCGCTCGGTGCCAGCACCGACCCGCGGATCGCGAGGGCGCTGCGGAAGAATCCGCCTGCGAAGAAGCAGTACACCCCGATGGAGGCAATCAAGACCGGCATCCTGCCGCTGATGTGGTTCGTCCTGCTCTGCACTGCAGGCATCAACATCTTCGGCATCGCCATGCAGGTGCCCTTCGGAAAGGAGATGGGCTTCGCGGGTGGCATCGTGGCGTTGGCGATGAGCCTCAAGGCCATCATCAACGGCACCGGACGCGGCGTGATCGGCTGGATCTCCGACCGGTACGGGCGCCGGGAGACGCTGGTGATCGTCTGTCTGGTGCTTGGCGTTGCCCAGTACGCGGTGTACCTGTCGGGCTCCATCGGCAACATGCCGCTGTTCCTGTTGGCCTCGATGGTCTCCGGCTTCGGCGGCGGCGCCATCTTCCCGTTGTTCGCGGCGATGACCGCCGATTACTTCGGGGAGAACAACAACGCGACCAACTACGGCCTGGTGTACAGCTCGAAGGTCATCTCCGGGTTGGTGGGCGCCGGTCTCGGTTCGGTCGTGGTCAGCACCTGGGGGTACGGCGCGGCGTTCGGGATCGCCGGCTCCGTCGGGGTCGCCTGTGCCGTCATCACGCTGTTCCTCCGTCAGCCCAAGCTGCCGCAGGTTCCGGGGTCGACGCCGATCGGTAATCAAGACCGGGTGAAGCGGGGACACCCGGAGGAGGCGTCACTGGCGCTCGACTAGCGCCTCTGCCGGCTAGCGGCGATCGACAACCGACCCGGGTGCGGGCGGGGTCCTTTGGGACCCTCTCCCGCCCCCGGGTTGTACGCTTCCGGGTTTCGACGAGGGCCGAAACGGGGATCCCCGATAGCTGGAGGCGGTTCATTGCATACGAAAACCTGTAAGCTGAGCACGCGCGTCGAGGCTTAAGGAGCCGCTGCCATGTCCCATCCCGATCCCGCCGGCAAACGCAAGAACGCATCTCGGCCCAACATGCTGGCCGACGCCACCGCGCCCCGGGTTCTGCGTCCCGCTCCCCTACGCCAAGCGGTCTACGACGCGATCGTCGAACTGATCGTGCACGGCACCCTGCAACGGGGTCGACACGTGGTCGAGGCCGAGCTCGCCGAGTACCTCGGTGTCAGCCGCCAGCCCGTGCGAGAAGCCTTGCAGCGCTTGCAAACCGATGGCTGGATCGAGCTGCGCCCCGGGCAGGGCGCCTTCGTCCACGTGCCCTCCGAGGACGAGGTGGACCAGCTGCTCGGGGTTCGCTCGGTGCTGGAGACCCATTCCGCAGGGCTCGCCGCGGAGCGCGCCACGCCCGAGGACGTCAACCGGTTGTGGGAGCTGCAACAGGACGGGCTCAACGCCCTGGCCGCCAACGACTCGGATGCCCTGGTCGCGGCGAACGCCGCCCTTCATGCGGCCATCACGACCCTGGCAGGCAACAAGGTACTCGCCGAACACATCGGGCTCGTCGAACGCAAGTGGCGTTGGTACTACCTACCCATCGCCCAACCGCGCGGCCAGGACGCCTGGAGCGAGCACGCGGAGCTCATCACTGCCATCGCCGCCAAGGACGTACCGCGCGCGACCGACATCATGAACCGCCACACCGAGCGGACGCGCCAGGTGTATCACCAAGAACGCCTGGCCAAGGCGGAGCCGGAATGACCCTGCCTCACAACGCCGAACGTTGACCCTCCAGCCGCTGCGCTCCGGAGTAGACGTTCATCGAGGTGCCTCGTAGGAAGCCCACCAACGTCAATCCCATCTCCCTGGCCAGATCCACGGCCAGCGACGACGGGGCCGACACGGCAGCCAACGCCGGAATGCCGGCCATCACCGCCTTCTGCACCAGCTCGAATGAGGCCCGGCCGCTGACCATCAGCGTCGTTCCCGTCAACGGAAGACGCCCCTCGCCGAGCGCCCAGCCGATCACCTTGTCGACCGCGTTGTGGCGGCCGACGTCCTCACGCACGACCAAGAGCTCACCGTCCGCATCGAACAGACCGGCTGCGTGCAGGCCGCCCGTCCGGTCGAAGACCCGCTGAGCGGATCTGAGCCTGTCGGGCAGGGTGGCAATCGTTGCCGGGCTCAGTCGCAGGGGATCATGCTCGATCGCCCAGCGGCTGACGGTGCGCACCGCGTCGAGGCTGGCCTTACCGCACACCCCGCACGAGGACGTCGTGAAGAAGTTGCGTTCGATCGAAGGGTGGGGCGCCGCGATGCCGTCGCCGAGGACCACGTCGAGCACGTTGTAGGTATTGGCGCCGTCCGCGGTCGCGCCCGCACAGTAGCGGATTGCGGCCACGTCGGAGGCGGCCGACACCACGCCTTCGCTGACGAGAAAGCCACGGGCCAGGTCGAAGTCGTCGCCCGGCGTCCGCATCGTCACGGCCAGCGGGCCGCCGCCAACCCGAATCTCCAGCGGCTCCTCGGCGGCGACGGTGTCTGGTCGCGCCGTGCCAACGCCGTCGATCAGACGTAAGACCCGGTATCTGCTCGTCACGCGTCCCATGGCTCTTCTTCCGTGTGTGGATCGTCGTCGTGTGGATCGTCGTCGTGTGGATCGTCGTCGAGATTGCGGCACGCGTCGATGGACACGTGACCTACATCACGTTATATTGGTTGCATACTGTATGCAATTAGGAGCGGACCATGCCTCTTACGGATACTCCAAATCCCGTCGTGGAAATCCGCGACCTTCGCGGTCGCTCGTACCGGGTCGGTGAGCGGCCGCAGGACCTCATCGGCTGTTCCAGGACGTGCATGCTCGCGTTCGCCTGGGTCGCCATGGCGGGCATCGGCGTACTGCAGTACGGCTACGGGGTCGCCCTGATGGCGCTGCACGTCACCAGTGGAAAGAGCCTCACCGGCGCCCTGTGGGTTCTCGCACTGTGGGTGGTGTTCCAGGCTGGCGCCGCGGCTCCCACCGCCGTGCTGAGCCACCGCTTCGCACTGACCCCGGCGCGTGCCGTGCCGATCGGCGCCCTGCTGTGCGCCGCAGGCCCCTTGACCGTCGCACACACCGACAATCTCGTGCTCGCGGTGCTTGGCTACTCCGTGCTGTCGGGCACCGGCGCAGGCATCGTCTACGCCACCTGCACCGCCACCGTCGCGAAGTGGTATCCCGAGAAGCGCGCCGCCAGAGTGGGTCTCGTCACCGGCGCGATCGGTTGCGGTGCGGTTCCGTTCATCGTGGCCTTCGCCGTCGCCCTCACCCCCGCCAACCGGACCGGAATCTTCACCGCGGTCGGAGTCATCGTCCTCGTCGTCGTCGCCCAGTGCGGCGCCCTCCTTCAAGATCCGCCCGCAGGCTGGTGGCCGTCGGAGATCGACCCCAGGCAGTGGGCCATCGACAAGAAGCTGAATCGCAGCCTGCGCCACAACGTCACCCCGCTGCGGCAATACGCTCCCCGCGAGGCGATTCGCACACCGGCATTCGTGGTCATGTACCTGATCCTCGTCATCGCCGCCGCAGCCTCCCTGCTGGCCGCGGTGTACATCCCGATCATCGCCATCTCGCATGGCTTTCCGCTGAGCATCGCCGCGTTGGCGATCGGCCTGCTGGCCATCGTCAACGGCGCAGGCCGCAGCGTGGCCGGGCGGCTCTCGGACCGGTTCGGGCGACGCCAGACCCTCACCGCCGCGCTGCTCGTCGAGGGTTGCGCGCAGCTCGGCCTGGTCTACTCGGCGTCGATCGCTGCGCCCGCGACGTTCGTCGTGTTCGCCGCGCTCTGCGGACTGGCCGGCGGCGCCTTCTACCCGCTGGTCGCCAGCTTGGTCGCCGACTACTTCGGTGAGCCAAGCGCCGCGCGCAACTTCGGGCTGGTGTACAGCGCCAAGCTGTTTGGCGGCCTGATCGGCGTCGGCCTACCCGCCCTGCTGGGCGCCTCGCAGCACCTGATGATCCCGTTCGTCGTCGCCGGACTGCTCAGCCTGTGCGCCGCGGTCATGACCCGGATGCTGCATCGCCCTGGCCTACCGATCGTGTGCTTACCGCGGTGATGCGCATCGAGCGTTCCACACGACCAATACCGACACTCGAAGGAGTTCACATGCCGACGACGATCACCGTCGAGAAGCTGCAGCACCTGCTCGCCGATCTGATGCAATGCGTCACCTCGCTGCACTCTACCTACGGTGACACCCCGGCAATGCGGCGCATCATCAACGACGCCAACGGGATTCGCAACGGCATCCACCGGTTGCAGATCGACGTCGACGATCTGGGGCTTACCTCTGCGGTGATCCCCTGCACCAGGTCGGCGCAGATGATCCAGATATCCGACGACGACTACGACGTGAGCTTCTGGCGGGACGTCGACCACGAAGGTGTCGGTTCCCAGAGCCTGGCCTGCGCACCCGTGCCGCGAAAGCGCCGCTGATGGTCTAGGAGTCTGCTGAATTAATCTCGCGTCGTGGCCGGGGTTTGTCGTGTGCTTTTGGGATGATTGCGGGGTG
>JAOPWT010000483.1 GCA_025965555.1 Mycobacterium sp. | reverse complement strand
TCCTCGGGGGTCGGCAACGATAGAAACCCAGAATAGATGACCGGTCGTCTATAAATCAAGAAGGGTAGGGGTGACATGGCCGACATGCAGGATTCAGTGCAGAAGTGCCGGTACGGTGACCGCTTCGAACCGGTCATAGGGTGTGCGACTGCGTGTCACCTTCCCGCGAAGGGCCGCGCCCTCCCATGACTCGATCAGCAACGCGGCGAGCTCACCGGCTTCGAGGTCGTCTCGAATGTCGCCGGCGCCGTCCTGGCCGGAACGCACGCATTCGGTGAGGGCCTCGTCCCAGCGGTCGAGAATACGGGCGAGTTCGGTGCGCACCGGTTCGCTGGAGCCGCCGAGTTCGAGCGAGAGCTTGCCGATCAAGCAGCCGAGCAGGAAGTCACCGGCCTCGTGCTCGTCGGCGAGCGCGTGAAAGAAGCGTGTGACTCGCTCCTGGGCCATCCCGTCGGAGTGCAGGATCGGAAGGAGCCGTGTCTCGATGTCGGACCAATAGTGCTCGAGAATTGCGGCCGCGAAAGCCTCTTTACTTGGGAAGTACGCGTAGAACGATCCCTTCGGCACACCGGCCGCGTCGGTGATGTCCTTGACGCCGCTGGCGGCGAATCCGCGGGCGTGCACGAGTTCCAGTCCAGCTCCGAGCAGCCGGCGACGGACGTCGGGATTCGGGGGTCGAGGCATGGCGCGAGGATAGCCGACCGGTCGCCTATTTTTTCGCCAACGAGTGTTGGCCCAGCTGTCACACGGTCGCAGGCACCCGCGCCGCGGCGGCGGACACCAACATGTCCTGCCGTAGCGCCGTGAAGTCCGAGATCGTCTTGGTGGCCACGGTGGCGACCGGACGCGCTTCTCGGCCAGTGGCCTCCTTCTTGGACACCATCACCACGCTGTCGATGTAGGGCTGGATGGTGGTGGCGTTCTGCACGGTGGCGACGATGACGAGCTGAAAGCCGAACTTGCGGAAGGCTTGAAGCGCCTGCTGGGCGAACTGCGGGTCCGACTTGGAGAAGGCCTCGTCGAGCATCAGCTGTGCGAACACCGGCCTGTTGTCGGCGCTCTCGGGGTTCGCCAGGTTGAAGCTCAGCGCGCCGGCCAGGCAGAAGGCCATCAACTTCTCCTGCTCACCGCCGGAGTTGTCACCGGCGTTGCTGTGCGTGCGGATCAACTCGTCGCCCTCGACATCCCATTCCGCACAGTCGAAGGTGAACCGGTTGCGTACGTCGAGCGCGTCACGCGTCCACGCCTTGTCCTCGGGAGCAGTGGACGCCAGCCGGTTGCGCAGCCGCAGGATGTCCGCGTACTGGTCCAGGATCGCCTGCTTGTCGCCGAGCCCGACCTCTGCGATCCGACGCGAAATGGCCCTGACGACTTCGGTGAGTTCGGATACTGCGGGCAGGTTGCGGGGCGTGGCGCGCAGCGTCAATCGGGTACCCCGGTTGAATTCGACGGAACCCAGACCGGTGTTGACCCTGTCGATCTGTTCGCTGATGCGTCGGGTTTCCTGCTCGGCCACCCGGTGCAGCGTGAGGATGGCATCGGGTGCCTGTTCAGTGACCAGCCGCATCATCCGCTCGTAGGCCTCGGGCAGCTCGCGCTCGTCGATGTGCCGACACAGCGCCACGTAGTCGTGCACGCGTTCGTCGAATACGTCGCTGTCGTTCGGGATTGCCTCCGGGAACGCGGTATCGAACGTGCTGAGGATGCGGGCGAGCTCATCGTAGGAGCGCCTGCGGCTTTCGCGAAGCTGCTCGCGCTCCCGGCGGATGGCGTTGAACACCGCTTCCCGGTGTGGCTCGGGGTTGAGCAGTTCCAACGCCACCGGCACGTCTCCGGCGTAGCGGTTCAGCAGTTCGGTCAGGGGCTCGGACACGAACGCCGGGGTGAGGCGTTCCTGAAGTTCCAGTAGCCGGGTCCGTCGGCCGTCGAGGTCGTCGCGGCGGGTCTGGATGGCGCCGCGACGGGTCATGAGCGTCTGGATTTCCTCCCAGCACCGATCGGCGCGTGCGTTGAGCGCCTCGATGTCGGGGTGGTCGGCCAGCAACAGCTCGTACTGCTCGCGCAGCCGGTCGGCGTGCCCGTCAGCGGTCTCGGTGTCGACCTGGTTCCACTGCGGGAACTGCTCGCAGATGGCCTTGCACGCGGACACCCGGTCACGTGACCGCTGGCGCTCGGCGGCGATGTCGTCGGCGGCCCGCCTGGCCTGTTGAAAGGCCTCCTCGGCGTTGGCGAGATCGACGGTCAAGGCATCGATCTTGGCGGCGACGTCACCTTGGTAGATGTAGTCGGACTGCCGGAGTGCACGCCGATCGTCCTTGACGGCCAGTCGGTCGGAGTCCTTGTACAGACCGGCGTCGGTGACCGCGCGCCGGAAGCGGGGGAACAGATCCGGGGTGTCGACGCAGATGTGGTCACCGGCCGCGGCGACGACGTCGGCGGCCTCGGCGGCGCAAGCATGCGCGGGGTCCACCACGAACAGCTTGCCCGCCAACGTGTTCGGCTCGGCGTCGACGGGGTTGGCTCCCACGAACGAGGCGCGCACGTGATGCAGCTGCAGTCGACCGCCCATGTTCGTCTCGTTGACGAAGCGCAGCACGGCCGCGTAGTGGCTGTCGGGGACCAGCAGCCGCAACCCCACGCCACGCAGCACCTTCTCCACTGCCGTGCGCCAGCGGCTCTGATCGGGCCGCAGATCCATCAGCTCGGCGATGTAGGGCAACTCAGTCGAGTCCACACCCACTGCGGCACAGATGTGTTCACGCATCGTGATCGCGGACTCGGGCAGCGCCGAACCGACGTGCTCCACTCGACGGAGTTCCTTGGTCGCTTCGTCACGTGCCATCCGCGCGACCTTCTGCGCGTACTCGGCATCGGTGGACGCCTCCTTCCCGCGGTCGAGTCTGGCCAGCAATTCGGTGACTGCAGTGGTGAGTTCCTCGCGCAGATTCCAGAACTCGTCGGCAGTGTCGGGAATGTCGAGCTTCTGGGCCGTCACCATGGACTCGTAGGCAGCGCGGCGGCGTGAGATCTCCTCGGCTTGCGCCTCGGCGGCCGCCACCTGTGACTGGAGCGGACCGATGCTCGCGCTCGATCCGCTGATCTGCGCGTTGAGCGAATCCGCCTCGGCCTTGGCGAGATTGAGTGACCGGGTGACGTCCTCGTATTCGTTGCCGAGTTGGTCGATGGTGGCGTCCAGCGAATCGATCTGGGCTGGGCACTGCGCCAGCCGGACGTGATCGGTGTACGCCCGCACCATCGGCTGGTCCACCAGATCGATGATGCCCAGGTCGGAGGATTCGGAGCCGTAGCGTTGTTGGATCTTCTCGATGTCGCCGAGGATCTTGCGCTTGCGCTGCGCGACGGCCAGCAGTTCGCGGGCGTCGACCAGTGGGTCGATCTGCTTGAGCGCGTCGGGAAGCCTAGTGAGGCTGCTCGGCTCGTCCAGCATGAACTCACGAACGAATTGCTCCAGTCCACCAACGCTTTTCAGTGACTTCGCCTTGCCGAGCAGCTGCTGAGCCGCATCGGAGGCGCGGATGCCGATGCTGGCGTACAGCTGGGCGAGATACTGCGACTCCACCTTGGTGGAGAATCGCCAGTCGTCATCCTTGAACACGCCCGAGTCGAAGCGCCCCGACGCCCACCGGTTGCAGACGTCCTCGATGTCGCGGTCACCGTCTGCCAGGACGAACCGGCTCGACGAGTCCGATCGCGATTCTCCGGTCAGCCACTTGAGCACCAGACCGGTGATGGCGCGGCCGGTGTTGCTGGTGTACGTGACGGCCACGGCGGACCAGGCGGTACCGTCGCCGCGCAGGTACATGACCTTGCTGGCGCCGGCTTCGCTGCGTTGCCCCCAGGCACCACGGACGTACTTGTCGACGGTGCGCCTGCCGGCGCTCGAGCCCGCCGCCGAGTTGTCGCCCGAGGCGTTGAAGTTGCGGCGGTTGAACGGGAGGAAGCCGAGGGAGATCGCGTCGAGCAGCGACGACTTACCGCTGCCCGAAGCACCGGCGATCAATGCCCCGCCTTGGCCGAACGGGATGGTGTGATACCCGTCGAACACGCCCCAGTTGATGACCTGAAGGCGGGACAGATGGAACTGTTCAGGCATCGAGCGGTACTTCTTCCTGGTCTTGGGGAACGCCGCCGTTGAGCAACAACTCGAACTGCTGTTGCAACTCGGCGATCACCGAGGCCGTCATGATGGCGTTGATCACCGGGCTGACGGTGTAACTGTCATCGTCGTCGCGACTCTTGCGAAGGATCTCCAGCGCGGCCAGTCGGGCGATGGCGGCGTCGATCCGGGCGGTGAACGTGACGGCGTCCCGGTCGACGTCGTTGAGCACCCCGGAGAACAGCCCATGCACCTCGTCGCGGCTGATCAGGACGCCCTGGTCACCTGACGCGCGCATCATCTGCGCCAGGTGCAGTGCCAGGATCGAGTCGTAGGTGCCCAGCGGTTCGCGGCGCAACAGCTTTGCCCCCCTTGCTGATTCGTAACGCGCCTGCTCGACGAAGGCGACGTCGGCACCATCGACGATGCGCAGCAGCAGGTCGAGTTCGGACAATCGCACGGCCAGTTGCGCGCGGTACTCCACCACCCACGTGTAGAGGTCGCGGTCGGCTTCTGCGCTGATGTAGCGGCGGGTCATCAGCTGCTGGAGTGCCCAGCACGCGCGGTCGGGCAGTTCGCTGACGTCGCCGTCGAACCGGGGTCGACGCTGATGCGGCGCACGTGCCGTCTGGTCGACCTGGGGCAGTGAGGAGAAGTCGATTGCTTTCTCAGACGTCACGCGGTGGCTCCGAGCACGCTGGAGATCGGTTCGGTGAACATCAGCTGGGGAACCTCCATCTCGCGGTCACGTCCGTCCAGGGACTGGAATCGGACCGTGACTGATTCGGCGGCCTTCGCGGCTGCGCCGGGGTGGACGGGCTGTTTGAGCGCCCACGACCAGAGCACGATCACGTGCCCCAGATACGCCGAGTCGAGCATCTCCACGGCGTCCGGCAGCGAGAGGGGCCCGTCGGTGATTGCGCCGTTGATCATGTCCGACATGGCGGGTGCGTCGACCTGAGTGGTCAGTGCCGCGAAGCTCGACAGGTCGACTTCCTCGCCTGCGGCCTTGGCGGGCTTCGGGTGGGACAGGTCGCCGATCCGGAAGCTCAGCGCACCGACGGAGCTGATGGCGTGGCGAGCCAGCGGGAGTTCGAGGTCGAGTCGGGAGTCCGTGAGGGAAACCTTCAGCAGGGCGCGGGCGGCGCCGATGGCGTCGTTGAGCTGGCGGGCCACACCACGGCTCTGCTCCAGCGTGCCGAACGCGGTGAACCGTTTGACGCGTTGCGCGCACCGCTGTTGAATGCGTTCCACCTCGTCGATCTGATGGCCCACCAGCTCGAAGAATCCGGCCATCACCTTGCGCAGCGCCGGGTCAAGTGCGGGAAGCGCCTCGGCGACGGCGGCGACGTCGGCCTCGAATTCCGACCGCTGATCGGGGTCGTTGATCATGCGCAGGAAGGCTCGGTGCGAGTCGCGGCCCTGCGAATCCCATGCCGACTGGTAGTCGGCGTACATCTGGCGCTGCCGGTCGCGATATTCGACGTTGCTGTCGATCGGCTCATCGAGAGCCGCGGTGGCCTGCTCGATCATGGTCCCGTACTGGCCGATGTCGGTGATCAGCCGTTCCATCTGGAGGGCGATGGCGCGGGCCTCGTCGTACATGTCGCTCATGTCGACGTCGGGGCGGACACGGGGCCCGGCGCAGTCGGCGGGCGCGTCGTGAAGAGCCAGGTCGAGTGCGCCCAGCTCGGCCTGCAGCGCCGCGATCTCCGCCTCGATGCCTGCGCGGATGCGATCGGGGTCATTGCCAACCCGCAGCGCGACCTGTTTGAGCCGTGACGCGATGCCATTGATGGAGCCGCCGGTGGCGATGGTGTCCTGGCGGCGCATCCCGCGCAGGAGGTCCAGCGCCCGGCGTGCCTCCTGGGTGAGGTAGCAGAGGTTGCGTTCGATGCCGGTGCGCTGGTCGGCGACGCGGTGCAGCCAGCCCTGGCTGGCCCAGGACTTGATCAGGGCCAGGCCGGATTGTTCGCCACCGGGGCGGTCGAGCTCTTCGAGGTCGCGTTCCAGCCGCACCACCAGGTCGGTTTCGGCGATGACGCCACCGCTCAGATGACGCTCCATCAGCGTGGCGTAGACACCCAGGTTGAGGGTGGCCAGTAGCCGGATCGTCGGTGAGCCCTGGATCTCGCGATTGAGTTCGAGGAGGTCGACTGCCGACATTGCCGTGTTGTCGTCCACTGGCTCCCCTCCTCGGCTCATCCCGTATCGACGGTTCAAGATATGGCACGGCGGCGACATCGGACGGCGTGCGGGGTGGGCGCAGGCGGCGTGTCGGAAAGACCGTGCCTCAAGTGTCCCAGGAGTCGCGTTGGCCACTCTGGGCGCGGTTGCGGCGGCGTCCGCAAGGGGTGACCGCCACGCCGGCGTCGCTCTCAAGCCAGTGGCGTCGGCCACCGCGATCCTGGTACTCGTCAACCCTGTGTCTGGCATTCCGGCAATCCTGCCCGTTCGGATCCGGGCTCCCGAACTTTCCTACCTAGAGTCCCCAAACTTATTGTCACCATTGGCATTTGGATGTCACCGAGTTGCGCGAGCCGGGCGCCGGCGGGTATGGTCGTGGCAACGAAGGGGAGTAGCCCCCAATCGGGTGATCGACATACTGGTCGCGTCGGCAATCGCTTGCGCGGCCCGGTCATCCGGACCGGTTCACCAACCGGTGGGCGAGACCTTCGGCCGCTTTGACCATTGGGTTGTCGGCCGGAGGCACGTGCTACGTCCTCCTACGGCAGCCACCGACCGAGGAGTCACCGGTGCTGGCCGCTCTGCTACTCAGCTTCGCCGTCATCTTCGTCGCCGAGATGGGCGACAAGACCCAACTCGTGGCAATGATGTTCGCGCTGCGCTACCGCTGGTGGGTGGTGCTTGCCGCGATCACCGCCGCCACCACCGCGGTACACGTCCTGTCGGTCGCGATCGGCCACTACCTCGGCGCCGCACTTCCGACGCACCTTCTCGGCATCATCGCCGGCGTGATGTTCGTCTTCTTCGGCCTGTGGACCCTGCGCGGCGACAAGCTCACCGACGAGGAGGCCAGCCGAACCGAGAAGGCCACCGCGCCAGCGTTCTTCGTCGTGTTCTCCGCGTTCCTGCTCGCCGAACTCGGCGATAAGACGATGCTCGCGACGATCACCCTGGCCGCGGATCACGACTGGGTGGGGGT
This sequence comes from Mycobacterium sp., assembly GCA_025965555.1. Taxonomy (GTDB): domain Bacteria; phylum Actinomycetota; class Actinomycetes; order Mycobacteriales; family Mycobacteriaceae; genus Mycobacterium. Next base: position 3,453 of record JAOPWT010000483.1, on the reverse strand, counting down.
GTGGATCGGCTCCACCCTGGGGATGGTGGCCGCAGACGGGCTCGCCATCATCGTCGGTGCGGTCGCGGGCAAGCATCTGCCCGAGCGGCTCATCCAGATCGCCGCAGCCATGTTGTTCCTGATCTTCGGCGCCTACATGCTCCTCGAGGGCTTCTTCCCGGCGATGCCCATTGCGCTCATCGTCGGAGTCTCGGTTGCCATCGTGGCGCTGTTCAGTGCCGCCCTGAGGTCGTTGCCGGAACGGCTGCGGCCTGCGGTCTTGCGGACCGGGTCGCAGTCAGCGGAAGCGATCGATGACTTGGTCACGGGCCAGGTGAAAGATCAAGGGGCCGAGGAGGAATCGACGTCGCGAAAGGCTTGACGCCCCAAGTCGCCGGCGGTCAGGTGGCCGTCACGGTCACCGCCGCCGCGTCCGCGGTCGGCAGTGTTAGGTGAACGCTCGATATGTTGAGCAGACCAAGTGAATTGATCGTCTCGTACGGTACCGCCGAGGCCACCAATTGGAGAGTCAACGTCTCACCCGGCTCTAGGGTCTGGGCGACTTCTTCGAGCGCAAACGTCGCCTGGTGGGACTGCCCGTCCAGCGTGACGGGAATCGGTGTGACGAGGTTCCCGAGCACCAGGCCGGTGGTGTCGTCGACCAGTTGGGCGTACACGTGTCGGCTGGTGCCGATGCCCGAGTAGGTGAACGTCAACTGTGGTGCCCCCACGACGTACGTCGTGGTGGTCGCCGCTGGGGTGGTGAGGTTGTAGGCGTTGGCTGCGGCAGCGCCGGACGAAAGGCCGAGCAGCGCTCCGATCGGACCGGTGAGCAGCACGCCCGGCTGCGGGCCAGAGCCGCCGATGAACGGGACGAGTGGCAGGACCCCGCCCGCAGTCGACGAGGCCACCAGCGGAGTGCCATTGGCGACCGGGTAGGTGTCCGATGAGAGCTGGGTGCCATGCTGGTCGACCCATTCGAACTGGGGTCCGGTGTCCACCGTGGTGTCGCCCTTGACGTAGTGCGCGAGCCAGTTGAGCGTGCTCTGTTGCACCAGCACGCCGTCGTTCACGCTGCTGACGCAGGATCCGTGTCCGCCGCAGAACCAGACCACCTTCGTGTCGACTCCGTTGCCTATCAACGCCGTTGCGTTCCCGTCGGCCTCGGCCAAGGTGAACAGCGTGTCGACCGTGCCCTGGATCAGCAGGGTCGGCGCAGTGATGTTGCCGACCAGGTCGCCGGGTCCACGGTCGGCGAGCAGGTCCTGGTCGGCGGGCGTCACCAGACCCGTCAGGTCGCCGTAGATGGCGGCCGGGTACAGCGCCGGATTGGGGCGGGCGAACGTGCCTGCCAGCGCGGCGACGAGCAGCGTGCCCCAACTGCTCTTGAACGCCTGGTTCTTGTCCAGCGAGGTGTTGAGGCTGTGCCATGCGATGGTCGGCACGATCGCGTCGACCCGGTGATCGACGGCCGCGGTCACCAATTGGATGCCGCCGCCATACGACGCGCCGACCATGCCGATGCGCGGATCGAGCGCGGCAAGGTTCTCCGGGTGGTCGAGTTGGACCTCGGGTTGGGTGGCCAACCAGCTGATGATCGCGGAGACGTCCTTGGCCTCGAAGTCCGGCGAATCGACCTCCAACTGGCCGCCCGAATTCCACTCGCCGCGCGGATCCCAGGTGACGACGTTGTAGCCGGCGTTCCTCAGCGCCCCGATGCCGATGACGTCGTTCGGCAGGAACTCGTCCTTCTCGCTGAGGTAGGTCGTCGCTCCCGGCAGGGCCAGCCCGGGACCATCGAGGATAGTCGGGGCCTTCGTGGCAGCCGGGAGTCCGGTCGCCGGGAAGAAGTGAACGTAGATCTGGGTGCCGTCGAACGAGACCACCTTGACGTCGCGCGGCACCGGCGTGCCCGCGGGCAGGCCCACCTGCAGCGGGTAGCCGAGCAAGGGGTGCAGGATGTCGCCGATCAGGGGGATCTGGTGGATGATCGTCACGATCGGAGTCAGCAGAAGGGGCCCGATCACCGGCAGTCGTTGCAAACCCTCCAGAGGCGCAACCTGGGGGATCGCGACGACGGGCGCCGGGACGGGATCGGCCAGCGCCACTGCCTGCGAGGCCACGTCGGCGACGGCAAGCGAATTCGTCACCGGCGTGCCGGACTTGGCGAGGGTGGGTGCCGTGCCGAAGGTCTCGCGCCGGGTCGCGGCCAGCAGTGTCCACGCCATCGGTGGGTCGGCAGGTGCCGTCGGGGTGTCGCCCGTGAAGGAATTCACCAGCGAGCCAACCAAGCTCGAGACGCCTGCCGTCAATACGTCGGCGGGTTCCCTGCTGACCTGCGCGGTGGGAACTTCCTCGGCAGCCGGCGTCGGATCGATCCCAGCCACCGTCGACGCCGACGCCGACGCCGACGCGACGCTCACCTTCGGCGCCGCATCGGCAACCGACGGTTTGCCGGACGGCTTCTCGTCGGTTCTCTTGGCGGGAGTGCCGTGCTCGTCCCCGTCCTGGCCCGCGGTGCTCGAAGGGGCGCGCAGCGTCGGTTCGCGCGTCGACTGCTTCGACTGCACCGGACGGTCGAGGAGGCTGCCTGCCGGCCGCTTGCCATTGGGTCGATCGCCGCTGTGCTTCGTCGCCGTCGCCGTCGCAGTCGTCACCGTCGTGGCGGCGTCGGTCCCGGTCGGGTCGGGATCCGTGGGTGCGTCGGAAGTGTCGGTGCGCGAGGGTGTTTCGGCCGCCGACGGACTCGATGCCGACGGGGCCTTCGGCGCGGTGGCCGAGGAGTCGGTCGAGGCGCCCGCCTGCGCCGACGGAGAATCCGACGGCTCGGCCGATGCCACCCCCTGGCCGGTGAACACCGCCGCCCCGATGCCAAGGGCTACGGCCAGCCCACCGATTCGTCCGACAAACGCCCCCGCACCCATGCCAATCTACATACCGTGGCGACCATCGGCGCAGGGGCAACTTGGCCGAATCGACGGATTCTGCGCCCCCGCGGCAGCCGCTAGAACTCGATGCGAGAGCCCATGACGACCGTCTGGCCGCGCGGTAGATGGAAGAAATCAGCCGCGTCGGCGGTGAGATACGAGGTGGCGATGAACAGACGCTTGCGCCACGGGGCCATGCTCGGTTGAGGGCCTGCGTCGAGTTCGAGCTTCGACAGGAAGAACGACGCCTCGTCGACGTTGATCGCGCCTTCGCTCTCGTCGGGATCGAGCAGGCGTAGCGCGGCGGGAACGTCCGAAGGTTCCATATAGCCGAATCGTGCTGTGACGTGGATGATTCCGTCCTGGGAGTAACCGAGTGCGTCGACTTCCATGCGCTGTTCTTCCGGTATCCGCGGTACTGGTTCCGTCTCGATGGTCATGATCACCACGTGCTCGTGGCGCACGTGGCTGTGTTCGACGTTGGCACGCATCGCCAACGGTGCCGTCTCCTTGCCGCGGTTGAGGAATACCGCCGTACCGGGGACGT
>JAOPWT010000333.1 GCA_025965555.1 Mycobacterium sp. | reverse complement strand
GGTGCCCTTGGCTGCCGCCGGACCCCACTGCTCGATGCCGCCGCGTATCGGCTGCACGCTTTCGGCGTCGACGTCCACCAGAGCCCAGACATCGGCGTCCTCGTGACGGATCCTTGCGATCTTCAGCGTCCTGTCCCTTCTGGTGTGGCGGCGGGCCCATCGGTGGTGGCGGCGGGGCGGCCCTCGAGTCGAACTTGAATGCCCACGGTCGACGAAATCGCGCGATCGAGGAAGCGCGGGCGCACCTGGTACACGAAACCGAAGTCGCGACGGGCGAACTCACCTGTGCCGGTGACGACCGGCCAGCGCCGGCCACCATCGGTGGAGCGCTCCGAGCGGATCCGCAGCGGCACCTCCCTGGTGACGCCTAGCAACACGAGATCACCGTGCAGCACGAATTCGCCAGGCCGGTCCCCGATGCCGATTCGTCGAGACTGGTACCTCGCCGTCGGCCGATCGGCCACGCCGAGGAGGTGCGCAGACCGGATCGCCTCGTCCCGTCCCTTGCTCCCGGTGTCGACCGAGCCGAGGTCGATCGACGCGTCCACTGCTGAATCGAGCGGATCGTCGGCCATCGTGATCCGCCCCGACACACCCAGTGTTCCGTGTACGGTGTGCACTCCCAGGTGGCCGACCGAGAATGTCAGGCTGGACCGCACCGGATCGATTGACCAGCTGCCGGGCAGGTAGCCCGGCAGCTCGTCTGTTGCAGAGGACAATTCACACCTTTCTAGAGATAGACGGCCAAGTTCTGCACGCCAAGGGTGGCTTGATCGAAATAGATCGTCCGCGCCGCGAGCTTCCACTCGTCACCCGTTCGGATGGTGTCGACGCGGCGAGCCGGCAGGAACTCCAGCGCCGGCTCGTCATAGCGGGACCGGATGAGCACGATCGAGCTGAAGACCTCGAATTCGTCGGCCTTGTCGGTCTCGTACGCGCGCACCCTGTGCACGATCCGCTGCGTCCGAGACAGGGGATTCTCCGACCAGGCGCTGTCGGTCTGCGTCAACCGCATCAGCTTCAACATCAGAGTCATGATGTTCTCGTTGAAGTGGTACATCTCCGCCTCGAACACCCCCTTGGACCGGTGATCTCGGGTTGTCCGCACCGGTGCCCGATAGATGACGTCGGGCGCCAGCAGCGCGAGCCAACCCGTCAGGTCGTCCTCGTCGAGCAGCGTCGACTCGTCCTCCAGCCACGCCACGATTTCGAAGTGGCGCGGGTCGGTGGCCTTGATCCGCGTGCCCTTCGGCGTCGGATAGTCGACGGTGCCCATGGTTGCCCGAACGCCGGGAACAGCCTCTTCTCGAGTTGCTTCGGTGGTCACCACGCTCTCCCTTCCATGAACTCGCTGTAGCGCAGCCAGAAATTCCACTGTGTGTCGTCCTTCGGGAACCCCGCGTAGACCTGCCCGGGACCCGGCCAGTCACTCGGCTTGTTCTCGCCGGTGATCGCCTGGTATCGCAGCTTCTGCTGCGCCCCAAGCGCACCCTTCGAGGCGTAGGTCTGCATCGGCCACGTGTCGGTGTCGTCGGCTTCGACGAAACCACTGATGCCAAACGTGGCCGCCGTCATCAGGTTCACGGTGTCGCGGAGCTCGGGAGGCGCGTCACGTTCGACCAGACTCCAGTGGAACAGCTCGAAGTGTTCCGGCCCTCGCGGTACCCAGACGCGCCAGCTGAGGAAGGCCGACGGGGTGCCGTCAGGGAACTGGAACGGCATGCACAACGCAGCCGTGTTCGGCCACAGCTGACCGACCTGCGGGGTGAAGCCCGCGAGGATCCTCAGCTGCCCATCGTCGAATCGGTCGGCCAGCCCGTCCACCATCTCAGGTGACATCCCCGGCGGCGGGACCAGATGCAGGCGCTCCATCGGTGACATGTCCGCGAGGTTCTTGCCCTTGAGCGCATTGACGTAGTGCTCGTTGGTCAGATCGAAGCACCGCACGAAATGGCCATTGTGACTGGCGCTGACTCCGGCCATGGCCGGCTCCTGCGACTCGCCCTCGGTGGAGAGCAGTTGCAGTTCCTGCATCGAACGGTGCAGAGACAGGGTGTGGAAGATGTCTCCCGCGAACTGCTCGGCGGCGCTCTTCCAGTTCGCCTTGATGATGAAGCGCTGCGGATGGCCGAGCACGGTCATGCCACCCGGCGTGCGGTCGAACATCAGGTCCCAGTACCAGGTCATCGGACCGAGGTACTCACGTAGCGTCGGGGCGTTCTCGTCGAAGGTCGCGAAGATCATGCCGCAATAGGTCTCCACCCGACCCTTCGTCAGACCAAGCTCGGACTTCGGCCGTAGGAGTCCGTGCATGTCCTCCCGAGCGATCGGTGCGCCGACGAAGGTACCGTCGGACTTGTAAACCCATCCGTGGTAAGCACATTGGAACGTCTTGGCGTTGCCTGCCTCGAACCGGCACACCTTCGCGGCCCGGTGCGCGCACACGTTGAGCGCCACCGTGAAGGTGTCGTCCGCGGCCCGGCTGACGATCACCTGGTCCTCGCCGACATACCGCAGCACGTAGTCGTCGACGTTCGGAACCTCGTCCTCGTGCGCCACCACCGTCCACGCCTTGGCGAACAGGTGTTTCAGCTCCAGCTGGTAGAGCTCGGGGTCGGTGAGAACCCGAAGCGAGACTTCCCGGAAGTCCTTGTCGATCAGCTCCGACAGCGGGGTCCCGTCAGACAGCACAGGTCCCGTCGGAGCGTGTTTCACCTCATCTATGGTCACGCCGAAATCTCCTTTGTCTCTATTCGATACCTTGTTGTCATTGCCCGGGGCTGCCGGACATTGAGTCGAATACCGATGGATCCGGCGGCCGAGTGTTCAGCCTCGGCACGTGCAGACCGCCGTCAACCGGGATGGTGGCGCCGGTGATGAACCGAGCCTCCTCGCTGGCGAGAAATGCTGCCACCGGGGCGATGTCGTCTTCCGGATCGCCCATCCGTCCCATCGGGATCATCATCGGAATCGCCTCGCCCAGCGCCGGGTTGTCGGCGACCATCTTCTCGAAGGCTGCCGATGCGGCGATCGGTGCGATGGCGTTGACACAGATGTTGTGCCGGGCCCATTGGAAACCGGCGGTCCGGGTCAGCGCCTGCACGCCGCCCTTTGCGGTGTTGTAGTCACCGTGCACCCAGTTGCCGTTGTCGGCGTCGATCGAATAGAAGTTGATGATCCGGCCTCCGCCTTGGGCCTTCATGACCGGGAACGCCGTCTGCATGCCCCACCAGACGCTCCACAGCCCGACCTTCATGGTCTGCTCGAACATCTCGTCGGTCTTGTATTCCAGTGGGACGTCCGGGGTCAGCGAGATGGCGTTGTTCACCAGAATGTCCAGGCCGCCGAAGTTCTCGCGGGCGGCCGCGAGGGCGCCCTCGATGTCTGCTTTCTGCGACACGTCGGTCTGCACGTACAGTCCTTCGCCACCGAGTTCGCCCAAGTCGTCGGCGACCTGCTTACCTGCGTCGGCATCGAACTCGGCGACGATGACCTTGGCGCCCTCACGGGCGAAGCGGCGGGCGATCCCCCGGCCGATGCCCTTGCCCGCCCCGGTGACGACGGCGACCTTTCCGTCCAGACGGCCCGTCATGCGTCGCTCTTCGCGTTCACGACCTCGCGTACCCGGGCACGGAAGTCGGGATCGTGCGTGTGGTTGAAGTTCACGTTCCCGCCTTCACCGTCGAACTCGTGAAGACCAGTGAGATCGCGCTCGGGATCGGCGAAGTCTTCCGCGTAACCGTTCTCGCGCACCGCCACGATCTCCCACCAGTTGCCGTCGGGATCGGTGAAGTAGAACGACGTGTCGCCGTGCATGTGCCGAGGCTCGGTGATCTGTTTGATGCCCCACTCGTCCTTGATCGCAACCAGTTTCTCGTAGGCGGCGTGAACCTCCTCGACGCTGCCCACGTCGAGTCCGTTGTGCGCCAGCATCGACATCGTGCTCTCCTTGCCGGTTTCGACCACGGCGTACGCGTGGTTGGTACCGAGTCGGATCATCATCGATCTGCTGCTGGGCTGGATGACCTCTAGTCCGAGCACTTCCTCGTAGAATCGGCGTGCCCTGACGATGTCCACGGTCTCGAGGGTGCCGTGACCGAGGCGCTGGAGCTTGAGGACGGGTTCACCGGTGAACTTGTCTGTAATTGCAGGCATTTCGAAGTCCTTATCTCGTCGTGGGGATCAGAGAAGCGGTCACGGTCCAGGTGGTGGGCCGGCTTGCATGGCTTGGATCGCAGCTGCCATCTGAGCCGAGTCCATGTACTCGTCGATCCGTCGAATCCGACCGTCCGCCATGGCGATCCGTTGGATGGCAGGAATGGACGCCGGCTCACCGCCGGGCAAGGTGATGTGGACGACGTGGCGTTGAATGCACGCGCCGTCCACCACGTCGCGCCCGGCGATCTCGTAACGCGGTTGAAGGGCGGCCAGCGGTGCTAGTGCAGCCAGCGCCTCCCGGGCCGGCTGGCCGACCTGGTCATAGTTGTGCCAGATCACGGCGTCATCGGTGAAGAGCGCATCGAGGCGGGCCGCGTCGCCCGTCGAAAGGGCCTCGACGAACTTGTCCACGGTGGACAGAACGTCGTGGTGGTTGTCAGTCATGTGACTGTCGCTCCTTGCCTTGGCCGGTCACGGCCATACCTTCGGGGTGAAGATCGGACGTGCGATGCGTGAGGAAATACGCCAACCGTCAACGGTTTTCACGTACCGGTCGTGGAACTCGATGACGCGACCGTTGTCAGTGGCGTAGACCACCGCTTCCCCGTTCTCCGCCACCGGCCCGTGGTAGACCATCGCGCAGACCACCGCCTCGGCCGTGTCGTCGTCGACGCTGGTGAGGTGGAAGTTGGTCAGCAGGTGCCTGGTGGTCACCTTCGGCCGTTCCGCCATGCCCTCACGCATCTCGTCTTGCCCACGGTGGACGATGCCCGCGCGATCGAACAGTCCGTCGGGGGTGAAGAGTCCGATCATCGACTCGAAAGCGCCGTTGTCCAGATAGAAGGCGAAGGCGTTGTTCAACCGGGTGAGTTCCCAGTGGACCGCCATCGCCTGCGTGTTCGTCGTAGCCGTCGTCATGGCGGACCCGTCAGCCCAGCGCGGCCGGCGGGACGTCCTCGTCGACCAGAAGTGCACCCACGATCGTGTAGATCTCCGCGCTGGCGGCCGCATGCTGTGCCGCGGTGCGCACGTCGCGCAGACGTCGCTGCAAGGTGGAGGTGTTGTACATGGCGTTGCTTCCCGCCAATCCGAAAGCCTCGTTGACGATCTCGACGCATTCGGTGTGGGCCCGCGCCACCATGGCGCGCTGGCGTGTCGCGGCCAGCGGTGAGATGGGCTCGCGCGAGAGCGCGGCGTCCCACATGAGGTTCACCTCCTTCTCGGCCAACGCTCGAACCGCGGCCAGTCGGATGTCGAGCTGGCCCAGCCGGTACTGAAAAACCGGATCCGCGGCCAACCGCATGGTCGGGTTGAATGCGGGACGCTTGGTCTTGGCCAGGTTCCGAAGATCGGCAAGCGCACCCTCGGCGATACCCATCACCACGGCGACATGGGTCGGGCCAAGGGCTAGCCGGACGGGCAGCCGGAACAGCGGGGTATCGACCGTGGCCGGACCGAAGAACTGGGCGGTGTGGTCGTTTGACACGAAGACGTCTTTGAGGACGAAGTCATTGCTGTTGGTCCCGCGCAATCCGACCGAGTCCCAGGTCTGCACGAACTGTGCCTCGCGTGCCGGCACCATGGCCAGCACCATCTCCGGGACACCGGCGTCGGTCATGATGGGCGCGCCGTTGCGCAACACGATGCAGCTGCCGATCATCCACTGGTGTTCGTAGCTTCCGCTGGCGAGGGGCCACTGCCCATTGACGAGATACCCACCATCGGTGCGGATCGCCACACCCTTGGGCGCGAATGCACCGCGCGCCATCGTGTCCGGTCCTTCGGGATAGATCTCGCCGTCGAGGACGTGCTGGGGGAATCGGCCGAACACGGGCGCGAAGTCCGCACCGATCATCACGGTCCAGGCGGTGGACGCGTCGGCCCGGGCGACCTCCTCGATGACCGCCATGGCTGCAGGCAGGCTCATCTCCTCGCCGCCGTACTGGCGTGGGACGAACATCCGGAAAGCTCCTGCGGCCGTGAGGCGGTCGATCAGATCGCTGGGAACCAGCTTGGCCGATTCGATCTCGTTGGCCCGCTCGGCGATCTCAGGCGACAGCGCCCGGACCGCGTCCAGCACGGTGGTGGTGTCGGCCTCGATGGCTGTCATGCATTTCCTCCAGTTGACCGCGCGTCCAATGCGGCAGCTGCGCCGTACTTGAAAGGATGGATTGAATTGAACACAACACGTATTATGTGTTCACTTGTGGATGGGGTCAAGGCTTTTGCCGAATCTCTTTGGCGGTCCACGCACGATCAGTCGGACTGCCGGCCGTGACTTCCGGCGCCACTGTCGTCACGTGCTGCGTCGAGTTGCCGGAATCGGCTTGCGTGGAACACGAGTGGAGCTACGGCGGGGTTCGTACGCAACCGGTGGATCTGCAGAATGGCGAGTGTGTGGTCACCGGCGGAGACTTCGTCGAACAGCGCGCACTCCAACCACGCGGAGGCGCCGTCGATCAGCACCGCCGCGGTATCGGTGGACATCCACTCGACCGCGACGAAGCGGTCTCCCTTGCCCGACAGTTTTGCGCAGACGTCTTCATGATCTTGCGCCAGGACGCTCAAACCGAGGCGCTCGACCTGCCGCAACCGCGGCCAAGACGTGGAGGTGCGCTGGATGGAGATCGCCACCAGCGGTGGATCGAGCGACAGCGAGACGAATGAACTCGCCGCCATGCCGACCGGTCCGCCGTCAGCGTCGAGCGCACAGACGGCAATGACACCACTGGGGAAGCACCCGAAGGCCGCCCGGAGCGCCAGCGGGTCGGATACCGGATTGAGTTCGATCGCAATGTCTTTCGAAGCACCCATGGACCAGATGTTATAGGCGAATAGAACACTAAGTGCGTATTGTGTCTACTATCGAGACCTACCGCGGGCCGTCGTACACCAGAGCCACCAGAGGAGCCGACCATCATGGCAGTCACTGAGCCAACACTTCTCGTCATCGTCGACAGGTCGAAGTGTTGCGGATACACCCTGTGCGCCACCGAAGGGCCCGACGTCTACTCGATCGATGACACGGGGTATGCCGTGGCAATCGACGGCGTACCCGCCGAACTGGAGGCGCAGGCCTGCCGCGGCGCGGAGGCCTGCCCGGACGGCGCCATCACCGTTCGGCGCACAGCCGACGGCGGGTAGTCAGGCCGCATCGGCCGATCAACGAGAGATTCAGACCAGGTAAAGGTCAGAACTCGACTCGGTCAGACAGGGAAACGCCAAGATCGCGCGGGGCACGTCGTCCAGGTCATGAGTCGGCAGGACATAGGCAGACATCATGATGCGAAGAATCAGCTCGCAGAGCTGGCCACTGGTGAGGCCCATGCTTCGAACCGCCCTGGTCGTTGCCAGTGCCGGAGCCAGCAGTTCTTCGAGCACGGCCACGAAGTCGGGAAAGATCTGCTGGAGGAAGTCCACACCGAAGCCGGGTTCGAGTGCGATGACTTGTAGTACCTCGGGATGCGCCCTTCCGACATCGGTCATCGCGTCCACCACCACTCGCACCCGGACGTCGAGGCCGGGGCTTTCCTCGACGGCCGCCACGACCGCATCTTCGAAGAGCTTCGTTACCTTCACTCCGATCGCACGGAGGAGATCCTGCTTGCTGTTGAAGTAGTGATACAGCGCTCCGCGGGAGATCCCCGCCTGAGCACTGACATCAGTCATCGACAGGCCCTTGGCGTCTCCGCGCGCCAACGTCGTATACGTTGCGTCGAAAATCCGTGCGATGGTGTCGCCGTTGGCCGCCATTGCTTCTCCTCGTCGTTCCGCTGTGCAGAGTGTATTCCCACCCTGCAGAGGAATGAGCTAAAAACAACAACATTGCAGCTATCTGTTCACACGACGAGATCGATGGCCTGTCCGACCAAGGCGAGGCCCACACTGGCCTCCGTGGCGGCTTACCGGGCAACGACGGTCAACCGCTGCGATTGCCAATGACTTTGACTCGTTCGGCGCATCGGATGAACCTGCCGGTACCGGACGGCCATAAAGCATGAAATAGACACATTTAGCACTAAATGTCTTGAAGAACGCGTTGTCCGATGCTAGCGTCAGCGCTGCGTCGTCATCACCGGCAGCAGTCCCGCCGTCCCAGGGTTGATGCTCGCCCGCATGCCCTGGATCGTTCGTCGACCATCGTTGACGCGAATCACGACGTGCTCGACGAAAGCCACCGGTTTCCTTCACGAGGACAAGGGATATGACGACGACGCAGGAGCCCGCCTCAGATCTGGCGGAGTTCGACAAGAAGCTCGACCTACTGCACCTTCGCGGCCAATGGCAGTACGACGCGCAGTTGATCCAACTCACCGACGGACCCGTTCCCGCCGGCGTGCCGTTCAAGTGGTCACGCGAACTCGCTCATCGCGCCCTGGACGATATGTGCACCGCCATCTCCGGAGAAACTGCCAGGAGAAACTTTACCTTCATCAACCCGGCACCCGATGTGAACGGTACGACGCAGACCTTGGCGATGGGCATGCAGATCACCCTGCCCGGTGAGATCGCCTCGGCGCACAGGCATTCCATCAATGCACTGCGCTTCGTCGTGGACGGAAGTCCCGAGCTCTACACGGCGGTCGATGGTGAGCGACTCCCGATGCAGGACGGTGACCTGATCATCACCCCGGCCTACACCTGGCACGATCACCACAACGAGAGCGCCAAGCGCGGCATCTGGATCGACATCCTCGACGTGCCGCTGATGGGTTATCTGCGCCAGCTGTTCTTCGAGCCGTTCGGCGGCAGCACCCAGCCCCTGCACGACAGCGCGGCCAACCACATCAGCAGCCGCGCCGCGCACGTTCGTCCCGCCTGGGAAGCACCGCAGCGTAGCCGCATTCCGTTCCGCTACGCGTGGAGCGATGCACGGGCCGCGCTCGAGACCCACCAGGACAACCCTGGAAGCGCGTACGACGGCGTCATCCTTCACTACGCCCATCCGGTCACCGGCGGACCCACCCTGCCCACCATCGACTGCTTTGCCCAGCTGCTTCGGCCCGGCCTACGCACGGAGCATCACCGCCACACGTCCAGCGCGGTGTACTACGTCGTCGAAGGCCAGGGGACGACGCTCGTCGGCGACGAGGAACTCGACTGGTCGGCCGGCGATTCATTCGTCGTACCGAACTGGATGTGGCACGCCCACGTCAACCGGTCCGGCAGTACGCCTGCCGTACTGTTCTCCGCCACCGACGCCCCAGTGCTGGAAGCGCTCGGCATGTACCGCGAGGAGCCGCACCGCTCGTTCGGCGTCGCTCCCGGTCCCACCGTGCCGGGCGATCTGGCCCGGCGTCGCTCAGCAGACAGGACATGACATGACGATCAGCCGTGCCGACATCAGGGGTGTAGTCGGAAT
>JAOPWT010000324.1 GCA_025965555.1 Mycobacterium sp. | reverse complement strand
TCGTGCTGTTGCAGTCCGACCGGTTCTGGGCTGACTTCTGTACCCGGTTGGACCGCGCCGATCTGATCACCGACCAGCGCTACGCGAACGCAGGCGTGCGCTTCCAGAACCGCGCCGACTGCATCATCGAGTTGCGCAAAGCGTTTGGTTCCGAAGACCTTTCCCATTGGGAGAAGGCCTTCGCCGGGTTCGAAGGCGTCTGGGACGTGATGCGGACCGCCCACGAGGTTCACTCCGACCCCCAAGCCATCGAGAACGGCTACCTGCCGAAGGCGACCAACACCAGCGACATCGAGTTCGCACTCGCCGCCAGCCCCGTTCAATTCGACGAGACGCCGTTGGAATTGGATCGCGCCCCGGAGCACGGCGAGCACACCGATGCGCTGCTGGCCGAGTTGGGTTTCAGCGAGGACGAGATCATTCAATTCAAGATTGATTCGGTCGTGCTGTAGTGGGCTCCGAGGACCTCGCCAGGCGCTTCCTGCACGTCAACCTGAACTGCGAATCGCTGGACGCCACCGAAGACCTGTACTCGGCGAAACTGGGGCTGTCGGCACGCATGCGGACCGATCCCAAGGTCGCGACCGACGGCAGCATCCTCGGGCTCGCCGGCGAAACGTTCTGCGGGACTTCGTTTCTCTTCGATTCGCGCGGTGGGCGGGGTGGTTGCGCACTGGAGGCCATCGAGGACAGCACCCCTGCACTGAAATCCGATCCGAGCAACGACCCCGTACGCCCCGGCATCCGCTCGGCGCTGCTGACCGTCGCGGACCTCGATGCCACCGTCACGGTGTTGCGAGACGGTGGTATCACGGTGAGCGAGCCCGTCGAGGGCCTCATTTCGGGCTCGAGATCAGTGCTCGCGATGGATCCGGACGGCGTCGTCATCGAAATGGCGGAAGCTCCATGCGACAAGCCGGGTGCACTGTTCTCGGGGGTCCGCATCGCGGCCATCGACGCAGAAGCGACCGGCGATTTTCTCACCGGGATCGGCTTCGCCGAGGTAGCGGCGCCGACGTTGACCAAGGTGGCCGGCACGCAACTCGCGCCAGGCGGGTCGTCCGAACCGGTGCGATGCGTGGTTGCGCGGTACGCCCTCGACGAGGACGCCCACCAGTTCAGCCTCTCCGTCGTGCAACATCCGGACACGCGTGGCCAGGAGCCGGTGCCGTGGGGCGGTAACCGTCAGGGCCTCTACCGGTGCGCGCTGCGGGTCGAGAACACGGAGAAGGCAATGAGTTTGGTGCCGGACTCAGTCGAGGTGATGGGCGACCCCGTGTGGTGCCCGCTGCCGGGAACGAAGATCGAGGGACTTTATATCTCGTTCTTGCGCTCACCCGACGGCGTGGTCTTCGAGTTCGTCGAGCGGCCGCTGAGCTTCTTCACGAAGAGCTGATTCCTTCGCGAGCAGACGTAAAGGTGACGATTCACTCGGCGTGTCGCGCCCCTTTGCGTCTGCTCGGCGGGTCAGGTGGTCGGTAGCGGCCCGACCAACCCGCGCGGTGAGGTGCCGTACAGCCAGCTGACGGCTTGACCGAGCTCCGAGAACATCAGGGAAGCACCATCTTTGGCATGGTAAGCGCCCGGCGCCTCGGCGAAGCCCTCGATACGGGTCAGCTTGTCACCGTTGATGCGCAGGATCTGGCCGGTCAGCCAGGACGACTGCGCGGATTGCAGCCAGGCCACCACCGGAGAGCTGCGGGCGGGGTCCAGCGCGGGGTCGTCGGCACGGGCGCCGAAGACGCCCTCGGTCATTCGCGACATCGCCAGCGGTGAGATCGCGTTGACCGCAACACCGTAGCGCTGGGCCTCCATCGCGGTCGTGACGGTGAGGTTTGCGATGGCGGCCTTCGCCGCGCCGTAGGCGCTCTGTCCGACGTTGCCCCACAACCCAGCACCGGACACCGTGTTGACGATGTGCGCGTCGATGCGATCGCCTGCCTTGTACTGTGCGCGCCAGTACTCGCAGGCGTGCTTGGTGACGGCGAAGGTGCCCTTGAGGTGCACGGCGATGACCGCGTCCCAATCGGCCTCGGTCGAGGCCGCGACCATGGAGTCGCGCAGGATGCCCGCATTGTTCACCACACCGGTCAGCGACCCGAACGCATCCACTGCGGTGGAGACCATGTCGGCCACGTCATCCCAGACCGACACCGAACCGGTGTGTGCCACGGCCTTGCCTCCTGCCGCTTCGATCTCGGCGACCACATCGGCGGCGGGACCCGCTCCCTCACCACCGACACCGTCCCTTCCGACCCCTGGGTCGTTGACGACGACCGCAGCCCCCTGCTTCGCCAACTCGAGGCAGTGGCCGCGACCAATACCCCGTCCGCCGCCGGTGACCAGAACGACCTTGCCGGTCAGGGGACCCTCAGGCATTGCGTTTCTCCTTCAGTGCGAGAACAGATCGGTGATGAGAGCGCGCCGCTGCGTCCAGTCGGCGGCGCGCAGATCGACGTGTCCTCGCTCGGTGACGATGACGTCGACGTCGTGGGCGGGAGTGCAGGCGGGTCGGCTGAGCTGCTCGACGAGCGGTGAACGTCCCTTGGTCGAGGAGGGGACCGCGATGATCGACAATCCGCCCCTGCTCATTCGACCGGCCGCGCAGTAATCGGGATGCCCCCCGATACCGCCGAACACGTTGTCGCCCAGACCTTCTACGTTGATTTGTCCGAACGGGTCGATCTCGATGGCGGTGTTCACCGTGATCAGCGGCACGCCCTGTGACAGCCGGGTGAGATCGTGGGTGTGTTCGATGCCGTGCAGGATCGGGCGTCCATCGGCCCAGTCGTAGAGTTCCTTGCTTCCGAACAGATAGGTCGCCGACGGCATCTCGGCGAGCAGACCGTGTCGGTCGAGGTCGACGACGGCGTCGGTGAGCATGCCGGTGTCGATCCGCAGCGGCACCTTCGCCCGACGCAGGAGAGCGGTGCCGAGCTGTCCTGGACCGTATTGCACTCGGGCGCCTTCGGGGACCAGCCGCAGAACCTCGTCCGCTATTGCGTCGTGGATCGGCTCGGGGTCGCGCTCCGGTGCCTGCACCAGGCCGCCGCGAACCGCGCCGAGCACCTCGACCTCGGACGCATCGAGTACGGGTCCGGCGGCCGCCGCTGGGGCCTCGGTGTCGACCAAGCCGAGAGTCCTTGCACCGCTGTCGAACACAGCACGCTGCCACGACACTTCGCTGCCGAACTGGAGTCGGCGGTCGCGCCGCACCAGCCGGGTGATCAACAGGTCGGGGCGCAGCACGTCGGCCAACAGGGCCGGGATCGCCGCCAGTCGGGTCGGCAGAAATCGGGCGTTGGGACTGCGCAACACCTCACGCACGCCCCAGCCGGGCATCATGGCGATCACTTCGTCGAACGCGTCGGCCTCGAGGCCATCCACCGGCGCAGGCAGCCAGCCCAACACCAGCGACACCGCGCCGACCTCGCGCGCCACGGCCGTCAGTACCGCGCCTACCGAGGTGTCGTCATCGAGGCAACGCAGCAGCCCTACACCGTCTCCGAGTGCCACCGTGATGCCCGGACGCATGGAGGCCCGCAGCGCGCGCGTCAGACCGGCTGCATCCAAAGATTGCGTCACCGTGGCTCTTTGGGGAGCCCCAGCACTCGCTCACCTAGAATGTTGCGCTGGATCTCGCTGGTGCCGCCCAAGATGGTCTGCGCGCGCCCGACCAGCATTGCATGCACGAGTGCGGCGCCGTC
>JAOPWT010000311.1 GCA_025965555.1 Mycobacterium sp. | reverse complement strand
TCGACTTGTCGTGATGTCATCTCCTACGTCCACCGAGATCGGCCCGAAGATGATGCGGCATGCGCCCACGGGCGTGACCTCCAGGTCATGACCGAGTGTCGGTCGCGCACGTCGACGCTGCGCCGTGCCCCCTGCACGAACCCACTGGATCGTCGTTCATCCCGCGGAAGGGGTGAACGCGGAAAGATACGCACGCCGAGCGTGCCGCAGGGCTAGCACTCTGAACTGCGGTTATACGGTGGAGCTAAGGGGAATCGAACCCCTGACCTTCTCGATGCGAACGAGACGCGCTACCAACTGCGCTATAGCCCCTTGTACCGGTAGCACAGGCTACCAGTGCCGGTGTCGCCCTAGAAATCCGATCTACTGACCAGCGGCGTGGGGCAGGTCGTACTCACGCGCGAACGGCGCGTAGTCCAGGTGCTCGAAGATCGGATCCTCGTCGTCGATCTCCAGAACCACGGACCCTGGCCGCCGCAGCCGCGCCGGGACGACGTCGAATTCCTGGTCGTTGGTGTTCTCGACGCCGAGGTGTGACCGCCGGATCCGTTGCGCCCGCCTGCGTCGCACCTGCTCCTCGATGCGGGTCTGACGCCGCAGGTACCCGAGGTAGAGCAGGGTCACCGCGCCGACCGTGCCGCAGGCCCACCAGAACGTCGATGACACCACGTACGCCGCAATGGCGCTGGCGAGCAGCAGCACCGACATCGCCATCAGCATCCGCTTGCGGAAGGCGAACTTGCGGGCTGCCACCTTGGCGGCGGTCTTGGATTCGTAGGCCTGACGCCGCTCCTGGGACTTCGTGCCTGCCAAGTGGAGCTCGGCATCCGGTGATTCCTCGACTCCGGACGTGTCGTCGACGTACTCGTAGTCGTAGTCGGTGTCGTTCTCGGAGACGGCGGCGAACTCGTCGGTCATGTCCTCGTCGTCGGCCTCGAACTCGGCCTCGGGCTCGGTCTCTTCTTCTACTTCTTGTTCCGACTCGTCGACTTCGTGGAGGTCGTCGATCGAGAAGGTCTTGGTGTCGTCGTCGAATTCCAGTGGCAGCTTGGGCTCTTGGTCGAAGGCCAACTGCGCGGACACACCGATGGGCAGGGCACCGGAGTCCTCCTCGACGATGTCGACGTCGAGGTACTCGGATTCGGCCTCCACCTTCGCGGCGGCCATGACGACGACAGCCCTGCGAGGCGCCGCGGCGGGTGCGTCGTCCTCGTCGTCGTACTCGTCGAGGTCGTCGTGCGTCGGACGCCAGTCCGGATCGCTGTGATGGCCGGCGGCCGGTTTGCGGCGGCGCAGCAGACGCGCGCCGTTACCGGTGTTGAGCACCCGCGTCGCGAGCGCCACGTCGCTGGTGCGCCGGACCGTCTCTCGCTTGCTGATCAGCATCGGGACCAGAACGAACAACCAGAGCACGACGAGAGATATCCACAAAAGGGATTGGGGGATGCTTGGCATGTCGCCGGCTCCTTTCCCCGTAAGGCTAGGTCCGTGACCAGCGCATCCGGGGGTGACGCGCCGAGGTCAATTACACACCTGTAATTCGTCCCTGACAAGCACATCTGTCCCACATGTCACAACTGCCACACAGCTATGCCCAATTTGCGCGACCGTCGCGCACCAGCGCCGACGTTGCCGAACCCGTCAACTCCTCGATCGTGATCGCGACAAGCAGATGATCGCGCCATCCCACGTCGACCTCCAGGTAGCGCTTCAGCAGACCCTCTTCGCGGAAGCGGGCCTTGGCCAGCACGGCCCGACTCGGCGCGTTCTCGGGCCGGACCGTCGCCTCGATCCGGTGCAGGCCGACTGGCCCGAAGCCATGGTCGAGACCCAGCGCCAACGCGGCCGTCGCGACCCCGCCGCCGTTGCGCTCCTTGGCCACCCAGTACCCGATCCACGCCGACCGCAACGCACCATGCGTCACGTTGCCGATCGTCAGTTGACCGCAGAACTCCCCATCGAGCTCGATCGCGTACGGCAGCATGCGGCCCTTGCGGGCCTCCGCGCGAAGGCCGGAGCAGATCGACGGCCATGACGAAATCGAGTGACGCACTTCCCAATTCACCTCGGCGACCGGTTCCCACGGCTCGAGGTGTCCCTGATCTGTGAGGCGGATGCGACTCCACACGGCTCCGTCGCGCAAGCGCACCGGACGCAGTCGCACCAGTCCTGCGGGCACCCGCAGCGGACCCACCGCCTGCGGCCAGCCGGGATGCATCGAGGTCGAACGCCACAGGTTCATGACCGGTACTTCGTCAGCCGCGTTGGGCCAGGAAGGCCACGTCGACGATCTCGCCGGTGCGGACCTGCTCCGCGTCACTGGGAATCACGACGAGGCAGTTCGCCTCGGCCAGCGTCGCCAGCAGGTGCGACGACGCACCCGGCGCACCGCCGAGCGCCTGCACCAGGTATTCACCCGTGTCCTGATCGCGCATCAGCTGGCCGCGAAGGTAGCCCTTGCGCCCCGCCACCGACGTGATCGGCGACAAGGTCCGCGCCTGAACGACGCGCCGCAACGGCTGCCGCTTCCCCAACGACATGCGGATCAGCGGACGCACCATCACCTCGAACACCACCAACGCGCTCACCGGGTTGGCGGGCAACAGGAATACCGGCACACCGTCGCGACCCAACTGACCGAAGCCCTGGACCGACCCGGGGTGCATCGCGATGCGCGCCACCTCCATGTCGCCGAGCTCGGACAGCACCGCCCGCACACTCTCGGCCGCGGTGCCGCCCACCGCGCCCGCGATCACCAGCACCTCGGCGCGGTTGATCTGGCCTTCGACCACGTCGCGCAGCGTCTTGGACTCGGTGTCGACGATGCCGACGCGGTTCACCTCGGCTCCGGCATCGCGGCCCGCGGCAGCGAGCGCATAGGAGTTGACGTCGTAGACCTGGCCGTTGCCGGGGGTCCGCGAGACGTCGACCAGCTCACCGCCGACGCTCATCACCGACAGCCGGGGTCGCGGATGCACCAGCACCCGTTCCCGTCCGACCGCGGCCAACAGCCCCACTTGCGCGGCACCGATGATCGTTCCCGACCGAACGGCCACATCCCCGGGTTGAACGTCGTCGCCGGTCCGACGCACGTACGCACCCGACCGCACACCGCGCAGCACTCGGACCCGCGCGTCGCCGCCGTCGGTCCAGCGCAGCGGGAGCACCGCGTCGGCCAACGTAGGCATGGGCGCACCCGTCTGCACGCGGGCGGCCTGGCGGGGCTGCAATCTGCTCGGGGTCTTCGCCCCCGCCTCGATGAGACCCATGACGGGCAGGCTGACCTCGCGCTCGCCGCCGCCGTCACCTTCGTCGCCGTCGTCACCGGGGTCGACGCCGAGCACGTCGACGCTACGTACCGCGTAGCCATCGATCGCCGCCTGGTCGAAGCCAGGCAGCGGACGTTCGGTGACGACCTCCTCGGCGCACATCAATCCCTGCGCTTCGGCAATGGCCACTCGCACTGGTCTCGGCGCCACCGCGGCGGCAGCCACCCTGGCCTGCTGCTCCTCCACCGAACGCACTTATGCGCCTTTCTTCAGTCGCGGAGCCCGCACGCTAGTCAGTTGGCGCTCAGGCCCAATCGCTCGACCAACCAGCGCCTCAGCTCCGGCCCGTAGTCGTCACGCTCCAACGCAAAGTCAACCGCAGCCTTGAGGTACCCGCCGGGATTTCCCAGGTCGTGTCGAGAACCGCGGTGCACCACCACGTGGACGGGATGGCCCTCCTCGATCAGCAGAGCGATCGCGTCGGTCAGCTGGATTTCGCCGCCGACCCCGCGCGGGACTCGACGCAAAGCGTCGAAGATCGCGCGGTCCAACACGTAGCGACCTGCCGCCGCGTACAGCGACGGGGCGTCCTCGGCCTTGGGCTTCTCTACCATGCCCTTGACGCGCAATACATTTGGGTTCACGGCGTCGGGGACCACCTCGACGTCGAACACGCCGTAGGCACTGATCTCGTCGGCGGGCACCTCGATGGCGCACAGCACCGAACCTCCGCGCTTCGCGCGCACCTTCGACATGGTCTCCAGCACGCCCGTCGGCAGCACCAGGTCGTCGGGCAGCAGCACCGCAACGGCGTCCTCGTCGTCGAGGAGAGTCGACTCCACGCAACCCACGGCATGTCCGAGACCCAGCGGCTTGTGCTGAATGACCGACTCGACCTTGATCAGCGCGGGCGCCCGGCGCACCTTCGCCAACATCGCCTGCTTGCCGCGGGCCTCCAGCGTGCCCTCGAGGATCAGGTCCTCGACGAAGTGGGCGACCACGCCGTCCTTGCCTTCCGAGGTCACGATGACCAGCCGCTCGGCGCCCGCCTCCGCGGCCTCGGCGGCGACCAGTTCGATGCCAGGGGTGTCGACGACCGGCAGCAACTCCTTGGGCACCGTCTTCGTGGCAGGAAGGAACCGCGTTCCCAACCCCGCAGCCGGAACGATCGCGGTACGCGGCATCGGCACCAGTGCCCGTGTCGTCATCCGTCACACCATAACGTCATTGCCCGCTCCCAACCCGGCGAGCCCTGCATATCTGACATGACATCGTGGATCCGTGCCACCGACCAAGGCCGACCTGCGTGCCACCCTCCTCTCCGCCCGCCGTGCCGTCACCGCAGAAGTGCGCCGCACCGAGGCCGACGATTTGCGCAAAGGTCTGGCAGGCTTGGCAGAGCCCGGGGAAACCATTTGCGCGTACGTGCCCGTCGGCTCCGAGCCAGGTTCGCCCGCGATGCTCGACGCACTGGTCGCGGCCGGCGGGAGGGTGTTGCTGCCGGTCGCCCGTGAGGACGATGCAGGCATTCCACTTCCGCTGAATTGGGGTGAGTACCGCGGTGAGCTGATCGCGGCCCGCTTCGGACTGCGCGAGCCGCCCCCGCCATGGCTCCCGGCCGAGGCGATCGGCACCGCCTCGATCGTCGTGGTCCCCGCACTGGCGGTGGACCTGTCAGGCGTCCGACTCGGCCGCGGCGCGGGTTTCTACGATCGCTCCCTGACCTTGACGGACTCCGCAGCACGGCTGATCGCGATGGTCCGCGACGACGAGGTCGTCGACCACCTCCCCGGTGAACCCCACGACGTCACCATGACGCACGCGCTGACCCCAGGTCGTGGCCTGCTTCACCTCGGCTGACGCGGGTTAGCAGCCGTCGAGCACGTCCTGCATCGCCTGCTTCTCCTTCGCCGAGACCCACAACCCGTACGCCGTCTTCACCGTGACCTGGCGGGCCACGAACTCGCACCGGAAGGCCGCGTTGGGCGGCAGCCAGCTCGCGGCGTCGCGATAGGCCTTGTCGAAGTTGAAGGCTCCCCCGACGGCCAGCAGATTGCGCGGGTCGTTCGCGAAGTCGCGCCGACGCTGATCATCCCAGTTGCGGGCACCCTTGTACCAGGCGTCGGACAGTGAGACGACGTGATCGATCTGGACGGCATTCGAGGTATCGGGGTTACGCACGAACGCGACCGTTTCGTTGCCGTACGGGTCGTGCAGCGTCCCGCTCTCGGCGAAGCAGGTGCCCGGTCGCACGACCAGATTGGTGAGATCCCGGCGCAGGACGTCGTCACGCGTGTTGCAGCCGTTGTGGCCGAACTCGACGTTGACGTCGTCGCTCCAGGCCTCGCCGAATCGGTACCGGGCGAAATCCGAGTTCAAATCCCAACCCTTGACCGGCAGACGCTGCGCCTCTGCCCTGGCTTCGCCGTATCCAGGTGTGCCCGGGCCGACCCGCGAGACCTGTGGAGAGTGCGGTGACATCGGCTGGTCGGGGCTCGAATGAACGTGCAGCCACACGACGATCGCAACCAGCGCCAGTGACGCGGGAATGGCACGGCCCACGTAGCGGTTCTAGCACTTGAGCAGCTAGAGTGCTAACAAGTTTCGTCATTTCTCGGAGGTTTTGGTGCCGACCTATTCGTACGCATGTACCGAGTGCGACAACCGTTTCGACGCGGTGCAGGCGTTCACTGACGACGCCCTGACGGCGTGCCCGAAGTGCTCGGGCCGGTTGCGCAAGCTCTTCGGCTCGGTGGGCGTGGTGTTCAAGGGCAGCGGTTTCTACCGCAACGACAGCCGCGACGCGTCCAAGAGCACGATCAACGGTTCCAGCAGTACCAGCGAGCCCACGAGCTCCTCGTCGGAGAAGTCTGGCGACAAGCCCGCCGAGAAGTCGAAGACGGCCGAGAAGTCGTCGAGCTCCTCGTCAGGCTCGGACAAGTCGAGCTCCAGCGCGAGCTCCTCGTCGAGCTCCGCCGCAGCCGCCTCCAGCTAGAAGTTATCCACAGGGCGCCGCGCGACCCCTGCCGCACCTGGCGCCCACTGCCTAGCGTGGCGGCATGGGGGAATCACTCAATCCGTCGTTGACGTCGCGCATCGTCCACGGGCTTCGGCCGGACTGGACGCGGACCGTCTTGGCCCGGCGCGTCGCCGCCGGAGCTCTGGTGCTCCTGGCCGCGGCGGCCGCACTGCGGCCCGATCCGTCCGACGGCCGAGCCGACGTCGTGGTCGCGGCACGCGATCTGACGCCGGGCGTCGAGCTGGTGGCCGGCGACCTCCGCATCGAATCCCATTCGGCGACAACGATTCCCGATGGCTCTCGGACGAATCCCGACGACCTGATCGGCGCGACGCTCACTGGTCCCGCGCGCCGGGGCGAGGTGCTGACCGACGTCCGGGTGCTCAGTTCACGGCTCGCCGACGCAGTCGTCGGACCGGATGCCCGCATCGTGCCCGTGCACCCCACGGATGCCGCGCTACTCGACCTGGTCCGTCCAGGTGACGTGGTCGACGTGCTGGCCGTGTCGGAGGCCGCTGGGGCGTCGCAAGGCGACCCCGCCACCGAACGCACGCGGGTGGTGGCCACGGACGCCGTCGTGGTGCTGGTCTCCGCCAAGACGAAGGAGGTGGGCCGCGACAGGGTCGTGCTGATCGCGCTACCCGTCCTCAAGGCCAATGAGGTGGCCGGTGCCTCGCTGTCACAGGCGATCACCCTGACCTTCCACTGAAAGTCAGTGCGGCGGTGCGGGTACCGGCGTAGTGGTGGGCGCCGCGGACCCGTGCGCAAGGGCATCGAGCACCATGTCGGCGAGTTCGTCGTCGGTCGACGTGGTGGACGGGGCAGGGCTCGGAGTCGACGGATCGGCCTGCGCGACGCCGAGCGAGCCCACCGAAAGTCCAATCAGCACAGCCAAAACCGCCAGGAGGATCCGCACCGTCACGCCGTCGAAGCTAGCACCACAATGCGCCCCGTGCAGCGCCTACGAGGCTAGCTTGAACTCCCGGGGTTAAGGCACACGGCCAGACCACCTACTGGAAGGCATCATCACGTGCTGAAGGGTTTCAAGGAGTTCCTCTCGCGCGGCAACATCGTCGACCTATCCGTCGCGGTGGTCATCGGTACTGCGTTCACCGCACTCGTCAAGACGTTCACCGACAGCATCATCACCCCGTTGACGAGTCGCATCGGCGCGAGTGGCACCGACGTCGGTGTCCTCAAGATCGGCATCGGCGGCGGACAGACGATCGACTTGAACGTCCTCATCTCCGCGGCGATCAACTTCATCCTGGTCGCGGCGGTCGTCTACTTCCTGGTCGTCGTGACGTACAACCGCCTGCGGAAAAAGGGCGAGGTCGAGCAGGCCCAGGACACCGAGCTGAGCCTGCTTACCGAGATCCGCAACCTCCTGACCGACGGTAAGAGCGCCGAGACCGTGACGGGACCCGGCACCGGCCCCAGCCCGGACACCGCCAAGTACACCAGCGGCGACAACGATTAGAGCCGCCTACCTCGCATACGAAAACAGCCCCCGGCCGAGGCCGGGGGCTGTTCTCGTTGAACTAGGGAGTTAGTTCATGTTCCACGGTTCGCCGTACGTGGTGACGCTGTCACCCGTCGAGGCGATGAGCCGAGCGAACGGACGCAGGAGCACACCACCGGCAGCGCCGGTAACCGTTCCGTGAGCGTTCGAGACCGCGACTCCACCCGAGGCACCCGCGACGTCGACCGAGAAGGTCGCGACTTCCTGGATGCCGGGGCCGTTGCCGAGGTCAGCGCTGATGGACACACCCGGGAACAGGTTCGGGGTGATGACCTGAGCGAAGCCGTTGGCGAAGTTGCCGTCGTCGATCAGGATGTTCGGCGTCGTGTAGCTGAAGTTGATGCCAACGCCCAGCGACCACGGGAAGCCGATCTGGTAGCCCAGCTCCAGCGTGCCCTTGAAGTCAGCGGCGCCGGGGCCGGCGACGATGAACTTGGCCCGACCCGAGTGGAACCACTCGCGGGTGAGGCGGTTGCGGTCAAGCGGGAACACACCGTTGAGGAAGGTGTCCCACTGTTGGACCGTCAGGGTCCGGTCCTGGCCATCGACCAGGCTCAGCTCGTTGTCCAAACCTGCGTGAGAGGTGCCCGTGCTGGTAAGAAGCGCCGCGAACGCTGCTACCAGAGCGACCAGCACCCGACTGATTGCCTTCATGTTCTCCCTAGCTGTCGTGACGGACCCTTGAGTCCGCCGTTTCTTGTGAGTGCCCGGCTCTACCGCTAAACCTGACACCTCGCAAGGCCGCGATGTGAGTGGAATTAGAAACCTCACATGTTGTTCTTACGTAATGCTCATCGTTGACAGCAGAAACATAACGGTGAGGCATCCACCGGGCAACGCGTACACATCTCCTCGGCGAGCTGCGACACGCACCCGACGAAGTTTGCCCGATGGGTTCAGCCGGTTGCCAGCGGGGTCCAAGGGCCTGGGGTCCGCGCCGCGAACGGGGTCCACCTCCGCACATGCAGACATACCGGGAGACTTGTTCA
>JAOPWT010000637.1 GCA_025965555.1 Mycobacterium sp. | reverse complement strand
AGATTATGGGGGTGATCTCGAGATCAGGGACACGCTGTGGTGCCCGCCGGCCGAACAGGTGGTGGCACCGCTAGCTACCGTCCCTGGTTGTTCGACGAGAGCGTCGTCGATGAGGTTCGCCGCGCGGCAGAAAAGCTCGCCAGGATCTACGATCGGCGAAATTGCTTGTGGTACTTCCTATCCGAAGCGTGCTGCGCTACCCGCGCTGATGCACTTGTTGTGGCGCCAAGACTTGACGGTGGATATCACCGAGCGGCTGTCACCAACGACTGTTGTCTGGGCCCGGCCGTGACACGGCAAGACGACTACGGCAGGCGTCGGGGGGCGGCTGTGCCGGTGGGTGTGGGAACCACATTCGCCTACGACGGCGAAACCGTGACGATCGTAAAGATGGCCGCTGTGCCATCCCGACCTTGTCAACGAGTTCCCGCCGCTGCGCGCACCCAACGTGGTTGTGTCGCAATATCTTCCGGTGCAGTTTACCAGTTTCGTGGGCCGCGACGCGGAGGGGATCCAGCTGCGGTAGCTGCTGACCGAGAACCGGGTGGTGACGTTGACCGGTGCGGGCGGGGTGGGCAAAACGCGCTGTCGATCTTCCGATGCCGGACGGGATGCCCATCAATGCGATTGCCCCTACTGATATTCCCTTAGTCGCGTCCAGCTTCGATAATCTTGTCGGCCAAGCCGTTTGGATCTGTGAAGATAACCTCGTGGCTGCCCGGCATTTGGACCAGCCGGTACAGCCCGAGCCGGCTGGACATCCTGGGATGCCAACCCCATTCGCCTTGCGGGAGCGCGATGTCTTCGGTGCCGTTGAGATAGCTCCGTGGCGTGTCCAATGTGTAGAACTTCCGCAGATCCAGCGGCTCGGTCATCTGCTGGTACGGCTCGGCCGACAACTGCTCATACGACGCCCGGGCAACGTCCAAATCGGCATCGTTGATGAACGCCTCGCGCCAGATCGAGAAAGGCAGCATCACGGTATTGTCCGGTGAGGCTTCCGCAAGCTGTTCAAACAGCGCGCGGTAATGCGGCGGCACCGCCTCAAGTAGGGTCGACCCGTCGTTGAGCACAAAGCCGTTCCAGAAGACGAGCCGCCGAACACGTTCGGGAATGACCTCAACCACCTTGCTGATGATGGTGCCGCCGTAGCTATGTCCGAGCAGCACAATGTCGGTGAGATCGCGGCTGACAATGAAGTCCACGATCGACCGGGTCGATTGGGCGTGGCTAACCTGTTTACAGACACCTTTGCCGTGTCCCGCAACTGTTGGCCCAAAAGCATTGTGGCCGTGGTGTTGCAGGCGGTCGATCACCCGGTTCCAGACGGATCCGTCGCGCCACGATCCATGGACTAAGACGAAGGTTGACATGCTGCGTTATTCCTCCTTGCTGTGCATCGCGTCGGAGAATGCCGACGCTAGGGTTCGGCGATGAATTCGGCGCCATTGGATTGGCGGAACATGATTTCCTTCTGCGACGACGCCCTCGGTATTGGGACGACGCCGACAGTATTGGTGTGCGCTAACTTTCAGCCCGGGTAGGCGCGCTGCTGGGTGGTCGTCGCCCGCAGCCATGGGTCAATCTGGGCAGTCACGTTCGCCCAGACCGGGTTCAGCGGTATCCCGTGGCCGGTGTTCTCCAGGGTGACGGTGGTTGCTCCGATAGCTTCGGCGAGCGCATGAATGCCTTTAAGTGGCACCAGTGGGTCGGCTCGGACAGCGAATATCAGCGCTGGGGCGTCAACATGGCGGGTGTCTATCTCACAGAGCCATCGCGTCGCTTCTAGGACAGCCTGCGGTGATTCTGCGCTAAGCAGCGATGTATAGCGTTGCGCCTCCTCGGCGCTGACCTCACCCCAGAATGTCGCGTCGATCATCTGCGGGGGTGGCAACCACATGGCTGCTGGATCGACCGGAAGATCGATGGGTCCCACGCCCAATCCAGCAGGAAGGACCGGGGCGAGCAGTATCAAGGCGGTGACCGGGTTCGCACTGGCGTAAGCCAGACTCGGCACGCCGCCCATGCTGTGTGCTATCACGACGGGTGCGCGGCCGAGCCAATCGGTGACCAGGCCGATTTCCGTGGTGACGTCGAGAAGCGAGCGGCTCACCGCGTCGCCGTCCGGCAGTACTTTTGAGCCATGGTGGCCAAACCAGTTCAGACACACCGCATACCAGCCCTCGCCGGCAAGTCGCGGCGCCATTTTCTCCCAGGCCCAGCTGCCCCCACATCCGCCGTGGACAAACAACAACGGGGGCGCCTCCGACGGCGTGCCGTAGGTCTCGACGCGGACCCCGTTGATCTGCAGGTCCCGGTAGTTCTTGAGCGGTTCGGTATTCATAGTTACATGCTCGGAGCCCGCAGCCACCCCGTGAAGTCCTAATTTAGAACTCGACCGGTGCGCGCGGTGCTGCACAATTGACAACATGGCCAACTATCGCCAGTACTGCCCCATCGCTCTGGCGTCGGAGATCCTCGCCGAGAGGTGGAATCCGTTGATCGTGCGCAACCTGATGTTTGGCGCCGACACCTTCTCGGCGATCGCCAACGGGGTGCCGTCGATGTCTCGCTCAATGCTGATCAAGCGCCTCGACGAACTGCAACGTGCAGG
>JAOPWT010000280.1 GCA_025965555.1 Mycobacterium sp. | reverse complement strand
TCCGACGCCGCACCGCTCGTCGAAGTACGCGGAGTCACGAAGTCATTCGATGCGGTTCGCGCCCTCCAGGGCGTCGATCTGACCATCGCGGAGGGCACCGTCACCGCACTCCTCGGCGACAACGGAGCGGGCAAGTCGACCCTGGTGCGCTGCCTGACCGGCGTGCACGCGCCCGACGACGGCGAGATCCTGTTCCGCGGCGAGCCCATCAAACTGGGATCACCGGACGACGCGCGCCATCTCGGCATCGAAACCGTGTTCCAGGATCTGGGCCTGATCGAGGATCTGCAGGTGTGGCAGAACCTGTACCTCAATCGGGAACTGACGAAGGGCGTGGTGCCCATCCGGGTGCTGGACAAGAAGCAGATGATCGCCAGGAGCGCCACGATCCTCGCCGACCTGGACGTCAACGTTCCCAACGTCCGCGCGACCGTGCGACGGATGTCGGGCGGCCAACGTCAGAGCGTCGCCATCGCGCGGGCCGCCAACTGGGGCACGACGCTCGTCATCATGGACGAACCGACGGCGGCGCTGGGCGTGCGCGAGACCGCGGCCGTCGAGAAGCTGATCGGACGTCTGCGCTCGAATGGCGTGACCGTCCTGTTGGTCAGTCACGACATGGATCAGGTGATGCGAGTGGCCGACCGCGCGTGGGTGCTTCGGCGCGGGCGCACGGCGGCACACCGAAGGGTGAGCGAGACCGACGGCGGTGAGCTCGTCGGTCTCATCACCGGCGCCATCGCCGGTGATGCCGATGCCTGAACAGGGCCCGTCCGTCGTCGTCATCGGCTCGATCAACGTCGACCACATCGTCACTGCTCCAACGTTTCCAAGGCCGGGGGAAACCATCCTCGGCACGGCGGTCACCTCGTCTGTCGGTGGCAAGGGAGCCAATCAGGCGGTGGCGGCCGCGCTGGCGGGTGCGAACGTCGAGATGGTCGCGAGCACTGGAGACGACGCCAACGGCGCGACGGCACGGGAGCGGCTCGTCCAGCGTGGTGTGCAGACGGCACACGTGGCCGTGATCGACACCGACCCGACCGGGACGGCGTGGATCACCGTCGCCGAGCAGGACAACACGATCATCGTCGTCCAGGGCGCGAACGCCCGGTGGCCGGGTGACGCGTTGCCCCCCACTGTTCGGGCCGCCGCGGTGGTGCTGTCGCAACTGGAGATCCCCGTCGACGTGGTGCAAGCCGCTGCCGAGCAGGCGCAGGGGACGTTCGTGCTCAATGCGGCACCCGCCGCGCACCTGCCCGCCGACCTGTTGTCGCGCTGCGACGTGCTCGTCGTCAACGAGCACGAGCTCGCCGTCGTGGCGGGCGTCGACCGCGCCGACGACGTCGACGCGATCACCTCCGCTCACGAAGGCCTCCGCAATCGCGGTGTCGGCGCCGTGGTCACCACCCGCGGGTCGGCCGGTGCGGTCGTCACCGACGATGATGGCGCCACAACGGTTCTCGACGCAGTGCCTGCCGAGGTCGTCGACACCACCGGGGCAGGCGACGCGTTCGCAGGCGTCCTCGCCGCCCGCCTTGCCGAGGGGGAGTCACTGGTCAAGGCGTGCCGGTGGGGCGTCGTCGCGGGCTCCCTTGCCGTGCGGGGCGTCGGCGCCCAGGACTCCTACCCCGACCTACCCACCCTGCTCAACACCGTCGAGGAGATGAACTCGTGAAGCGCGAAGGCATCATTCACGCCGAACTGGCGCGGCACCTCGCCGCGCTCAGACACACCGACACCTTCGTCATCTGCGACGCCGGTCTACCGCTGGCGCGGCACACGCCCTGCGTCGACCTCGGGTACCGCTACGGCCAGGCGACCTTCGCGGACGTCACCGCGACCGTGCTCGACGAGGTGGTGGTCGAGCACAGCTGGGTGTCCCGCGACGTCGTCACCGTCAGCCCGCAGGTCCATCAGCACCTCGTCGGGCTCGGGCTGCAACCGGAGCCGCTCGAGCACGAGCAGTTCAAGGCTGCGGTCCTCGATGCCGCGTTCGCCGTGCGCACCGGCGAGGACACGTTCTTCGCGAACGTGCTGTGCCGCGCCGGCGTCCCGTTCGGGTAAGCCCAGCGGCTGATCGCTCTTCGGCATTCCGCCCTCGAACTAGAACGTGTTCTAGTAGCGTCTGCACCGTGATTCTGGACAGGTTCAAACTCGACGGCCAAGTCGCCGTCGTCACCGGCGCGGGCCGCGGACTCGGCGCAGCGATGGCACTGGCATTCGCCGAAGCGGGCGCTGACGTGGTGATTGCGGCGCGAACGCAATCGCAACTCGACGAAGTGGCCGAGCAGATCCGCGGCACCGGACGTCGCGCCCACGTCGTGGTCGCCGATCTGGCGCATCCCGACGAGACCGCGAAGCTCGCCGAAGCGGCCGTCGAGGCGTTCGGCAAACTAGACGTCGTCGTCAACAACGTCGGCGGCACCATGCCGGCCCCACTGCTGAACACGTCGACGAAGGACCTTCGCGACGCCTTCACGTTCAACGTGGCGACGGCGCACGCGCTCACGACCGCAGCCGTCCCGTTGATGTTGGAGCACTCCGGCGGCGGCAGCATCATCAACATCACGTCGACGATGGGCCGCGTCGCCGGTCGCGGGTTCGCCGCCTACGGCACCGCCAAGGCCGCGCTCGCGCACTACACCCGGCTGTCGGCGCTGGACCTCGCGCCGCGGATCCGGGTCAACGCGATCGCCCCGGGTTCGATCCTCACGTCGGCACTCGAGATCGTGGCGAGCAACGACGAACTGCGCACACCGATGGAGAAGGCCACCCCCATGCGTCGACTCGGCGATCCGCTCGACATCGCCGCGGCCGCCGTCTATCTCGCGTCGCCGGCGGGTAGCTATCTGACCGGCAAAACCCTCGAGGTGGACGGCGGCATCACCTTCCCGAACCTCGATCTCCCGATCCCCGATCTCTGAGGACACGCGTATGGCAATCAAAGTCGCCGCGATCGGCACCGGCAACGTTGGCAAGCACGCGCTGACCCAACTGATCGTCGATCCTCGGTTCGAGTTGACCGGTGTCTGGGTGTCGTCGGAGAGCAAGGCAGGCAAGGACGCCGCCGAGCTTGCGGGACTCGATGATTCGACAGGAATCACCGCGACAACCGACCTGGAGGCCATCCTGGCGGCCGAACCCGAGTGCGTGGTCTACACCGCGATGGCCGACAACCGGCTCGTCGAGGCGCTGGAGGACTACCGCCGAATACTGGCCGCGGGCGTCAACGTGGTCGCCAGCGCGGCGGTGTTCCTCCAATACCCTTGGGGCACGCTGCCCGACGAGATGATCGCGCCGATTCAGACCGCGGCCGAGGCAGGCAAGTCGAGCCTGTTCGTCAACGGCATCGATCCCGGCTTCGCCAACGACCTCCTCCCGATGGCACTGGCGGGCACGTGTCAGAGCATCGAGCAGATCCGCTGCATGGAGATCATCAACTACGACACCTATGACAGCGCGACGGTGATGTTCGACGTAATGGGCTTCGGCAAGCCGCTCGACGAAGTCCCGATGCTGCTGCAGCCAGGAGTGCTTGGCCTCGCGTGGGGCTCGGTGGTTCGGCAGCTCGCCGCGGGCCTCGGCATCTCGCTGGACGAGGTCACCGAAACCTACGTCCGCGAACCCGCACCCGAGGACTTCGACATCGCGTCGGGGCACATCGCCAAGGGCACTGCGGCCGCCCTGCGCTTCGAGGTCCGCGGCATGCTCGGCGGCAAGC
Organism: Mycobacterium sp.; assembly: GCA_025965555.1. GTDB lineage: Bacteria > Actinomycetota > Actinomycetes > Mycobacteriales > Mycobacteriaceae > Mycobacterium. Next base: position 3,137 of record JAOPWT010000280.1, on the reverse strand, counting down.
CCGTCGTGGTGCTCGAACACGTCACCCGGACCCGCGACGATCTCTGCCCGCACTGGCCGCAACCTGCCCAGGAAGGCGGTTCGTACCGCATCGAGATCACCGGCGAACCGTCGTACGTCCTCGATCTGAGCTTGAGCAGCCCGAACGGCGATCACAACCATGCCGGCCTGGTGGCGACCGCGGCGCGCATTGTCAACGCCATTCCCGAGGTCGTGGCCGCGCCTGCAGGGATCTGCACGACCCTCAACTTGCCGCTCATCACCGGAAAAGGGCTGTACGCTGCCAATTGACTGTCAATTGCCGTAACGAAGGGCCTGCCATGCGGACGCGGTATCTCATCGGTTTGTTCGCATCGGCAGGCGCCGCGGCAGTAGTGGTTCTCGCCCCCACCGCCTCTGCAGACCCCACCGCGATCTCGGACCCGCCTGCCTGCACCACGGCCGGTGGCGGAGGCACCACCGGCACCGGCATCACCCAGTGTCAGACGCCCGGAAACGTGCAGATCTCAGCCGAGGCACCCGACGTCCCCACGTACCTCTACCCGTGGGACGACGAGTTCTACGGGCCCGCCTTGATCATCGGTGGCGGCGGCCGCCGGTAAGCGGTTCCGATTCGGAGGCTCAAATGCGTTACCTGCCAATGACTTTTGCTGCCATGGGAGTTGCGAGCGCACTGCTCCTGGCACCGATCGCGACTGCGGCACCGCAGTGCACCAAGACCGGTCCGACGACGACGCAGTGCGAAACCCCAGGGCATTCGCAGATCACGACGTCGCCTCCGGTGATGAACTACAACTCCTGGTGGCCGTTCGGCGGCTTCGCCGTCGGGTTCCCCTGGTAACCGCTGCGCGGATTCGCCCAACTCCACTGGCCTGGCTGTCAGGTTTCGGCTAACCTAACTTTTCTATTCGCAGTACCGGATAGAGGGGACGAAGTTGTCGATCGCGATAAAGGCGCCGCAGCGCGCCACCGTGATGCTGCTCGGCCCCGCCTTCGTGGCTGCCATCGCCTACGTCGACCCGGGCAACGTCGCAGCCAACGTCAGTGCGGGCGCCCAGTACGGCTTCCTCCTGGTTTGGGTCATCCTCGTCGCCAACGTCATGGCAGGCCTGGTGCAGTACCTGTCGGCAAAACTCGGCCTGGTCACGGGCCGTACGCTGCCGGAAGCCGTCGCCGACAACTCCGGCACCAGCACCCGTGTCGCGTATTGGCTGCAGGCCGAATTGGTCGCCATGGCAACGGATCTCGCGGAGGTGGTCGGCGGCGCGATCGCGCTGTACCTGCTGTTCGACCTGCCGCTGCTCGTCGGCGGCGTCATCACCGGAGTCGTGTCCCTGGTATTGCTCACGGTGCAGAACCGTCGCGGTCAGCGGGTGTTCGAGCGCGTCATCGGCGGACTGCTGCTCGTCATCGCGGTCGGCTTCCTGACGAGCCTGTTCGTCCAACCGCCGTCGCCTGCCGACGTGATCGGAGGTCTGGTCCCGCGGTTCGAAGGCCCCGAGAGCATCCTCCTCGCGACCGCGATGCTGGGGGCGACCGTCATGCCGCACGCCGTCTACCTGCACTCGGGCCTGGCGCGCGATCGCCACGGGCATGTGGAGGCCGGAGCGCCGCGGCGCCGGCTGCTGCGGGTCACTCGCTGGGACGTCACCCTGGCGATGGTCGTCGCTGGCGCAGTCAACCTCGCGATGCTGCTCGTCGCGGCCACCAACCTGCGCGGCATGGGCGACACCCACTCCATCGAGGGCGCCTACTCCGCCGTGCAGAGCAGCCTCGGCCACACCGTCGCGCTGTTCTTCGCGATCGGTCTGCTGGCGTCGGGTCTGGCCTCCACGTCGGTCGGCGCGTACGCGGGCGCCATGATCATGCAGGGCCTGCTGCGCAAGTCTTACCCGCTGCTGCTGCGCAGGCTCGTCACCCTGATCCCTGCCCTGGTCGTGCTGGCGGTCGGCGTCGACCCCAGCCGGGCACTGGTGCTGTCGCAAGTCGTGCTCTCCTTCGGCATCCCCTTCGCGCTGGTGCCGTTGGTCCGGCTGACCAGTAGCCGAGAGCTCATGGGCGGCGACGTCAACCATCGCGTCACCACCGCACTCGGGTGGACGGTCGCCGGGGTCATTAGTGTTCTCAACGTGGTCCTCATCTATCTGACAGTCACCGGCTGAATGCAGCCCTACTTCGCGTACGGGTCCAACCTGGACGTGACGCAGATGGCCCAACGCTGCCCCGACGCCACGGATCCACGACCCGCCACGCTCGCCGACCACGACTGGCTCATCAACGAGCGCGGCGTCGCCACGGTCGAACCGCTTGACGGCGCGCAGGTGCACGGCGTGCTGTGGCAGGTCAGCGATCACGACCTCGCGGTGCTGGACAGCGCCGAAGGCGTGCCGGTGCGTTACCGCCGCGACCGGATGACGGTGCAGACCGACGCCGGGTCCGAGGAGGCGTGGGTGTACGTGGATCACCGCGTGGAGCCGGGCGCCCCGCGGGAGGGCTACCTGGAGCGGATCATCGGCGGCGCCATTCATCATGGGCTGCCGTCGCGCTGGCTGGACTACCTCCAGCGGTGGGACCCGGTGAACTGGCCTCGTCGCCTCGCGCCAACTGATTTGCCTGCGCCACAGTCTCTTTCGGAGCTTCTGACGGACCCCGACGTCGTCGAGGCCAGCACGCTGCGGTCGAGCTTCGGCTTCCTCGCCATCCACGGCGGCGGCCTGGAGAAGATGACCGACGTCATCGCCGAACGAGTTGCGCTGGGCGCCGACGCATCGGTGTACGTCGTGCGTCACCCCGACCACTACCCCCACCACCTGGCGTCGTCGGCGTACCGGGCCGGGGAGTCCGAACGCCTGGACGCCTTCCTCGACCACGTCGACGTGGTGGTGTCGCTGCACGGCTACGGCCGCATCGGACGCGCCATGCAACTGTTGGCTGGCGGCGGAAACCGGGTGCTGGCAGCGCATCTGGCCGAGCACGTGTCGGTGCCCGGCTACCAGGTGATCACCGACCTCGACGCCATCCCCCGCGAGCTGCGTGGGCTGCACGCGGACAACCCGGTGAACCGCGCACGAAATGGCGGAGCCCAACTCGAGCTGACGCCAAGGGTGCGGGGAATCAGTCCGCGCAGCGGTCCGGCCG
>JAOPWT010000272.1 GCA_025965555.1 Mycobacterium sp. | reverse complement strand
CCTGGCCGGTCCGCGCATTGCCCGCAGCCTCCATCTCGACGAAGGACTCTTGGCTGGTGGTGGCCGAGCCCGCGATCGGGGCCGAGGTCAGGGGACTGCTCGACCCAGGGACGCACGTGACGATTCTGCCTCCGTCGGTGCTGTCGGGGCAGGCCGATCCTGCTGAGCTGGTGAGCGAGCTCGCCGGAATGAGTCACGTGCTCTACGCACCCGGGGTGTCGTCGAATGGGCTTGACGCCGAATCCGGCTATCACCTGTTCCATTCAGCCAGAAAGCTGACGGCTGCAATTACGCGGATGTTGTTGCCGCCCAAGCTGTTCCTTCTGACCCGTGATGCCCAGCCGCTGACCGAAGGTGACGCGGCCAACCCGGCGCAGGCCGTCCTGTGGGGGCTGGGCCGGACGCTGGCGTTGGAGCATCCCGAAATCTGGGGAGCCGTTGTCGACGTCGACGAGTCGGCACCCGCTGAAGACGTCGCACGTCTCGTGTTGACCGAGGCCCACAGTGGCGACGGAGAAGATCAAGTCGTCTATCGCGACGCGACGCGGCACGTGCCACGGCTGCGCAGGGTCGAGGCTCCGGCAGCCGCCGTCGAACTCGCGCCAGACGATTGCCATCTGGTCGTCGGCGCCACCGGCAACATCGGGCCCTATCTGATCAAGCAGCTGGCCGACATGAAGGCCACGACCATCGTTGCGGTGGCTCGGAACCCGGGAACCCGGCTCGATGAGTTGACCAGCAGCCTGCAGGAGCAGGGTTGCAAGCTGATTACGGTGGCCGCCGACGCGACGGACAAGGCCGCGATGAGCGCGCTCTTCCAACGCTTCGGCGCCGACCTTCCGCCGCTCGGTGGCATCTATCTGGCTGCGTTTGGCGGTGGTCCAGTCACGTTGCAGGACATGACCGAACAGGATGTCGCGGCGATGTTCCTGCCGAAACTGGACGTGTTGGCGCTAGTACACGAGCTCTCACTGGCCCATCCGGTGAGCCGGTTCGTCTTGTTCTCGTCGATCTCGGGCTTGCTGGGCTCGCGCTGGCTTGCCCACTATGCGGCGACCACCACGTTCTTGGACACATTCGCCCATGCCAGGAGAGCGGCCGGGCTTGCGGCCACCACCGTCAACTGGGGCTTTTGGAAGTCGTTGGCCGACAACCAAAGCGAGCAAGAGCTCAATGTGACGGTGGAATCCGGGCTCATTCCCATGGCCGACGGTGTGGCGATCAAGGCATTGGCGGCGGTGACCGACGCGGCCGCCGCGGTACGGGCAACCGTCGTGGCCGCCGACTGGGACCGGCTCGCGGCCGCATACCGCACACGGGCGCCGCTGCACATCATCGATGACCTGGTCGCAGGCGCAGAGCGTGCGACGGGTGAGATCGACGGCTATGGCGCGCCCGCGGCGCCGACGTCGACGGACTTCCGTGAGGCCCTCCGGAACAGTGCACCCGAGGGACGGCGCCCGCTGCTGATGGATCACGTCACCGAGTTGGTCGCCGGGGTGATGGGCCTGCAGTCAGCACACTCGCTGGACCCGCACGCCGGGTTCTTCCATTTCGGCATGGACTCGTTGATGAGTGTGACTCTGCAGCGCGCCCTGACCGCAAGCATGGGCATTACGGTGCCGACCTCGGTGGTCTTCGATTACCCGACCGTCGCCGCACTGGTCGATCACTTGGCCGCAACCCTGCCGGAACTTGGCGAGGAGAACCGTGAACAGGGCGGCGATGCGTACGACGACCTCACGGAAGACGAACTGTTCCAACAGCTTTCTGAAAGGTTGGCGTGAGCTACATGACGGCCCCTCCGCAGGATCGCCGCGCGATCATCACCGATGCACTCCGCAAGATCGATCACCTGACCGCACGACTGGAGATAGCCGAGGAAGGCCAGACCGAACCGATCGCCGTGGTGGGGATGGCGTGTCGGCTTCCTGGCGGTGTGCACACCCCCACTCAGTACTGGGAGCTGTTGACGAGCGGCAGAAGCGGCGTCGTCCGCGTTCCTTCCTCACGCTGGGACGCTGATGCGTACTTCTCCGACGACCATTCCGTGCCCGGCACCATATGCACTCGAGACGGTGGCTTTCTGACGTCGTGGGAGCCTGCCGAGTTCGACGCCGAGTTCTTCGGACTATCCCCGCGTGAGGCTGCGGCGATGGATCCTCAACAGCGGCTGTTCCTCGAGGTCTCCTGGGAGGCATTGGAGAACACGGGCCTTACCCCGGATGCGATCCGCGGGACACAGACTTCGGTGTTCGTCGGGATGACCACCAATGATTACTCGCTGACCTTCGCCAACAAATTGCCCCGTGAAGACATCGACCCCCACATTCCGTTCGGTAACGCGTCGAACTTCGCCGCTGGACGGTTGGCGTACTTCCTTGGCGTGCACGGTCCGGCCATGGTCGTGGACACCGCGTGCTCGTCCTCGCTGGTGGCCATCCATCTGGCCTGCGAAAGCCTGCGCAGACGGGAGAGCGACCAGGCGCTCGCCGCGGGTGTGAACCTGATTTTGACTCCTGACAACAGCATTGCCTGTTCACGATGGGGCATGCTGTCGCCGGATGGCCGCTGCAAGACGTTCGACGCCGACGCGGATGGATACGTACGCAGCGAGGGCTGCGGTGTGGTCGTGCTCAAGCGGCTCAGCGACGCCGTCAAGGACGGAGACCGGGTGCTGGCGGTGGTGCGCGGGTCGGCGGTCAACCAGGACGGACCGAGCAGTGGTCAGACCGTGCCGAGCGGGCCCGCGCAGCAGGCGTTGATGCGCCAGGCGCTGGCGGCCTCGCGCCTCGAGCCTTCTGACATCGGCTATGTCGAAACGCACGGCACCGGAACGGCTCTGGGCGATCCGATCGAACTCGAGGCGCTCAGCCAGGTCTTCTCCGACCGAAACGGCTCCGCACCACTCGTGTTGGGGTCGGTGAAGACCAACCTGGGCCACCTGGAGTCGGCCGCGGGTATTGCGGGCTTCATCAAGACCGTGCTCAGTGTGCGCAACGGGTACATCCCCAAACATCTCAACTTCGAGCAGCTGACCCCGCGCGCCAGTGAGGGAGCCTCGCGCTTTTCGATCGCCACGCAGGGAATGCAATGGCCGGAACTCGACCGCATTCGCCGCGCCGGGGTGTCCTCGTTCGGCGTCAGTGGAACGAACGCGCACGTCGTCGTGGAACAGGCTCCGTCACCGGAACCCGTTGCCATGCCGCCCGTTCCGGCAGTCAGCAGCCTGATCGTCTCGGGTAAGACCCCGGCGCGGGTCGCCGCGACCGCGCAGATGCTTGCCGACTGGATGGCCGCCGACGGCGGCGGCGTGGGGCTGGCCGACGTGGCTCACACGCTCAACCATCACCGTGCCCGCTTCAGCACTCTTGCCACCGTGACCGCCCGCGATCGCGGGCAGGCGATGGCGGGGTTGCGTGCACTTGCGGCGGGAGAGCCGGCCACCGGAGTCACGGGTCCCCGCAACGGCCCGGCCAAACCGGGTGTCGTGTTCGTCTTCTCCGGTCAGGGCTCGCAGTGGCAGGGGATGGGCAATCGGCTCCTGGTCGACGAACCGGTATTCGCAGCGGCCGTTTCCGAGCTCGAGCCGATCTTCCTCGAGCAGGCCGGGTTTTCACTTCAGACGGCAATCACCTGCGGCGAAGCGCTGGTGGGAATAGAGCGCATCCAGCCGGTGCTGGTCGGCATCCAGCTGGCGTTGGTCGCCCTCTGGCGTTCCTACGGCGTGTCCCCCGATGCGGTCATCGGACATTCGATGGGCGAGGTCACAGCGGCGGTGGTGGCGGGTGCGTTGAGCGCCGCCGACGGTATCCGCGTGATTGCGGCGCGGTCCCGGCTGATGTCACGGCTGTCCGGCCAGGGTGCCATGGCGCTACTGGAACTCGACGCGGACGCAACGGCAGCGCTGATCGCGGACTATCCCGATCTGACCCTGGCGGTTCACGCCTCACCACGCCAGACGGCCGTCGCAGGGCCGGCTGCGCAGGTCGACGCCGTGATCGCCGAGGTCGCCGCCATGGACCGCTTGGCGCGCCGCATCGACGTCGACGTCGCCTCACACCATCCGACCATCGATCCGATCCTGCCGGAGCTACACACCGCGCTCGCCGATCTGACACCGAAGACACCTGCCATTCCGGTGTTCGTCACCACCTACGATCAAAAGCCGACCGGGCCAGTGTCTTTCGACGCCGACCATTGGACGGCCAACCTGCGCAACCCGGTGCGGTTCACCCAGGCGGTCGCGGTGGCTGGCGCCGAATACGCAAACTTCGTCGAGGTCAGTCCGCACCCGGTGCTGACCTATGCCATCGCCGACACGCTGTCCGACACGGATCACCTGGTGCTGAACACCCTGGAGCGCGAGGCCGACGAGACGTTGGCCTTTCACACGAGCCTCAACACGCTTCGCCCTCCGCAGACTCCCCATCGGAATGAGCCGCATTGCGAGTTGCCCAACACGCCGTGGCATCACACGGAGCACTGGATCACGGCAGAGCAGCCGGTGTTGGCTACCGGAGCCGCGCCGACCTACGGCACACTGCTGGGCGGGCACATCACCCTCGCCGGCACGTCGCCCACCCACGCGTGGCACGCAACGCTGCGGCCCGAGGCCAAACCGTACCCTGGCTCTCATCGCATCCAGGGAGCGGAGCTGGTACCGGCATCGGTTCTGCTGCAGACACTTTCGGCAGCAGCCGCAGAATGTGCGGCGCCAGAGCTGTCCGACGTTCGTTTCGAATACCCGATCGTGCTCGATTCGCCCCGGATCGTCCAGGT